>JBLNGI010000027.1:0-21624 GCA_050264615.1 Gemmatimonadota bacterium | reverse complement strand
CGCCGCTCTGCTGGGCCCCTCGTACGAGACACCCACCGAGGTACGCATGCTCGAGAAGCTCGGGGCCGACGCGGTGGGGATGTCCACGGTGCCGGAGGTGCTGGTCGCTCGGTCCAGGGGTCTGCGGTGCCTCGGCTTTTCCTCTATTACTAACCCTGGCGCTGGGCTGACCGAACAGCCGCTCTCCCATGAGGAGGTCTTGGAAGCAAGCAAGGAAATCGCCCGCGGGCTGTCGGTCGTCGTGAAGGGGGTGCTGAAGCGCGCCACGTACGCCAGGTAGGTGTAGTCCCTAGGCCCTATCCCTAATCTCCCGCTGCAACCTTTTCTCGCCCACTCCTGTCATATGGAACGTTAACCGCCGCGCGCTCGCCGTCAGCGTTCGCGACCGGGGTTCACCGTCAAACTTCAACTCCCGGACGCACCATGACGACGACGCTCCAACTGCTCCTCGCTCTCACAGGCGCGTTTCCACCGGCGGTGGTAGTCGACTCTCCGCCACCCGCGCCACCCGCGCCAGCCGCGCCGCAGCAACTCCGTGCCATTCGTCTGAACGGCAGCCAGTCGATTACGATCGATGGTGTACTGCGCGAGTCGCTCTGGCAAACGGCCGAGCGGGTCAACGCCTTTACCCAGCGCGATCCGAACGAGGGCGCGGTTCCGAGCGAGAGCACGGTGGTGTACATCGCCTACGACGATGCGGCGCTCTACATCGGCGCGCGGCTGTACGACTCCCATCCCGACTCGATTGTCGCCCGGCTGTCGCGCCGCGACGAGAACACGAGCTCGGACCGGTTCCAGGTCTTCGTCGATCCTTATCACGACAAGCGCAGCGGTTTCTACTTCGGCATCAGCGCGGCGGGCACGCTGTACGACGGGACGTTGTTCAACGACGAGTGGGACGACAACAGCTGGGACGGGGTGTGGGATGGGAAGGTGACGCGCGACGAGCTGGGCTGGGTGGCCGAGCTGCGGATTCCGTATTCGCAGCTCCGGTTCGTGCGCCAGACCCGCTACGTCTGGGGCATCAACTTCCGCCGCGACATCGCGCGCAAGAACGAGTTCGATTTCATCGCCTTCACGCCCAAGAACGGCAGCGGGTTCGTGTCGCGCTTCCCCGATCTGGTCGGGATCGAGCAGATCACGCCGCCGCGGCGTGTCGAGGTCATGCCGTACGCGACCACGCGCGCCGCATTCGCCACGCGCTCCCCGGGCGACCCGTTCAACGACGGCTCGACATTCGAGCCCGGAGTCGGCGCGGATGCCAAACTCGGCCTCGGCTCGAATCTCACGCTCAACGCGAGCGTGAATCCCGACTTCGGCCAGGTCGAGGTCGATCCGGCGGTGGTGAACCTCAGCGACGTCGAGACTTTCTTCAACGAAAAGCGGCCGTTCTTCGTCGAAGGCTCGTCCATTTTCGAATTCGGGTTCGGGGGCCAGCGCAATTTCTGGGGCTTCAACTGGAACGGGCCGCAGTTTTTCTACAGCCGGCGCATTGGGCGTTCGCTCGGTACGCCGCCACCCCCGGTGAACGGCTACAGCGACGGTCCCAGCGGCGCGCACATTCTTGGGGCGCTGAAGCTGACGGGGAAAGTGGCAGGCAGCTGGAACGTCGGCGGGCTCACGGCGGTGACCGCTCGCGAATTTGCCACGTTGCAGGATCCGACCGGCTCGCGCTGGACGCAGGAGATCGAGCCGCTCGCTGGCTATGGCGTGTACCGCGCCCAGAAGGAGTTCGACAAGGGGCGGCAGGGGTTGGGCTTCATTACCACGGTCGCGGCACGCGCGTTCGACGATCCCGCGTTGCGCGACTTCAACAACAGCAACGCGGCTGTGGTCGGGGCGGATGGCTGGACGTTCCTCGATTCTACGAAGACCTGGGTGACCACCGGCTGGGTCGCAGCCTCGCGGATCGCCGGTACGGCGGCCCGGATCACCGCTGTGCAGCAGAACTCCACGCACTATTTCCAGAAACCGGACGCGTCGTCGGTCGAGGTCGATCCGAACGCCACGTCACTGAGCGGCATGGCGGGGCGCTTCACCCTCGCCAAGCAGCGCGGCAACACCTTTGTGAACTCGGCGTTCGGTTTTACCTCCCCCGGGTTCGAGGTGAACGACCTCGGCTTCCAATCGCGCGTCGGCTACGCCAACATGCACCTGGGCGGCGGCAAGACGTGGACCAAGCCCGGCAAGGTGTTCCGCTACGCCGAGACCGGCGGCGCGCTGTTCCGCACGTACGACTGGGACGGCAACATCAACTGGTCCGGCATCTTCAACTTCGGGTACGCGCAGTTCCACAACTACTACTGGGTCAACTGGAACCTCGCGTACAACCCGTGGACCGTGGACAACCGCCGCACGCGCGGCGGGCCGCTGGTGACGCTCCCGCCCGGCTATCAGTTCGGCATCGACGCGGGATCCGACGACCGCAAGACGGTCAGGCTGGGGCTCGGCGCGGGGACCTATGTCCGCTCGAGTGCCGACTATGACTGGTGGAGCTACGTGAATCTGCAGTATCGTCCCGCCGCGAACGTGTCGGTGAGTGTCGGCCCGAACCTGTCCGGCTCCCTCAATCCGCGCCAGTACATCGGGGAGTTCGCGGATACGACAGCGTCCGCGACCTACGACGCCCGCTACGTGTTCGGTAATCTGAGTCAGACCGAGCTGTCGGCCGGCATCCGTCTCAACTGGACGTACACGCCGACGTTGTCGCTGCAGGTGTACGCGCAACCGTTGATCTCGGCCGGGAGCTACGATGTGTACCGCGAGCTCGCGCAGCCGCGCAGCAATTCCTACAACGAGTACGGCAAGGACAACAATTCGACGATCACCTTCGTCGATTCGACGAACTCGTACGAAGTGGACCCGGACGGTCCGGGACCGGCGCAGGTCCTGTCGTTCGGCAAGCCCGACTTCAACTTCAAGTCGCTGCGCGGGAACGCGGTGCTGCGCTGGGAGTACATGCCCGGCTCGACGCTTTATTTCGTGTGGACGCAGAGCCGCCAGGATTACGAGGATGTCGGCGAGTTCAACTTCGGGCAGTCGATGGGGCGCATGCTGCGGGCACCGGCGGAAAACATCTTCATGATCAAGGCGACGTATTGGTGGAATCCGTAAACGTGGCATGACCCGTCGTGCGGTTGGAATGTAGGGGCACGCCAGTTGGCCTGCCCCTACATGTTTCGGGGCCCGTGGTCGCGCCACCGTTTCGGGTTCAAAACGATGTATTTCCGTACGGCATCGAGGTGTTCGCGATTCCGGATAATCGATTCGTAATAATTCCGTTGCCAAACGCGTCGAATTCCTACCGTCGTCATGATGCGTTTCGTCACGTACGATTTGAAAACACCGATAATTGTCGCGAGCGAACCCTTCAGCGCCATCCCAAAGCGCCGCGGTAACGCGTTGCCTGGGTACCGAGGTCGACTCGATGCATCCGGCCTGATTACGATGACCCCATGCATGTGATCGGGCATGACGACGAATTCATCGAGAGCAACATTCGGAAAATGCTGCGGAATCGTGAGCCAACAGCGCTCAACGATCTTGCCCGCTGGCGAAAGCCTCATTCGATTGTTGATCACTGATCCAAAAAGAGGTGCTCGCTCGTGGGTGCAAATCGTCACGAAATAAGCGCCTGGGCGGCGATAGTCGACATTTCGCAAGCGAATTGACCTGCGATCGCGCGGCGCGTCACGGAATCCGGCGTACACATACAGACGATGACATCGCCCGTGCTTCTCGCAGGATCACAACATCGCGACCCGGGGCATTTGAGCGCGATTACAATCCTTCAGTCGGCGGTCGTGGCGGTGCCGGCACGAAATGGTTCAGCGGTCCATGACCGTCTCGCCGCCCCAATGCCGGTGCGGCCGCGATCGCGCGATGCACGAAGTCGAGCGCGTCGGTCACCGCCCGCTCGAGCGGCCGTCCGAGCGCGAGGCCGGCCACGATCCCCGCCGAGAGCGTGCAGCCCGTGCCGTGCGTCGACGTGGTGTCGATGCGGTCATGCGTGAAGCGCCGCGCCGTCCCGTTGGAGACCAGCACATCGACGATCGTCGCCGGGTTCGCGAGGTGCCCGCCTTTGACGAGCGCCGCGCGCGCGCCCATCGCGACGATCGCGCGTGCCGCGAGCTCCATCTGCTCGGGCGAGCGCACCTCTTCCTCGACCAGGATCTCCGCCTCGTTGAGATTCGGCGTCACGAGCAGCGCGAGCGGCGCCAGCCGGCGCGCAATCAGCGTCTCGGCGTCGCGCTGCAGCAGCCGGTCGCCTGACGTCGCCACCATGACCGGATCGAGGACGTAGTTCGGCAGCCGGTGGCGCGCGATGCGCTCGGCGACGGTCTGCACGATCTCCGCGGAGCCCAGCATCCCGCTCTTGACGGCGGCGGGCGGGAGATCGTCCGCGAGGGCGTCGAGCTGGCGCGCGACCAGCACCGCCGGCACGGGCTCCCACGCGGCGACGCCCACCGTGTTCTGTGCCGTCACGGCGGTGATTGCGGTCGTGCCGAACACGCCGAACTGGTGAAATGTCTTGAGATCGGCCTGAATCCCGGCGCCGCCGCCGGAGTCCGAACCCGCGATCGTGAGGGCGATTCTCATACGACGCGGTGCCGCGCCTTGGCGAACGCAACCCGACACGCAATCTTTGGAACACCTGTGACCAGCACGAGGACACGCATTCGCAGTAATCTGCAGTCGACCGTGCGCGATCTCCAACGGCGCAAGGCGCGGGGCCGGCGCGGCCTTGCCGTCCTGGAAGGCGTCCGTCTCGTCGAAGAAGCGCTCGCCGCCGGTCTCGAGTTCAAGGGCGCGCTCGTGTCCCCAGACCTCGCGCGCACCACGCGCGGCCAGGCGCTGACCGCCGAGCTCGCGAGCCACGCCATCGCGGTGGAGGCGGTCGGCTCGCGCGTGTTCTCCGATCTCGCGGATACGGACACGCCGCAGGGGATTCTGGCCGTCGTGCAGCCGCGCGCCTGGACGCTGGCGGAAATCACAGGCGGACCGCTGCTCGTCGTCGATGGGGTGCAGGATCCCGGGAACGTCGGCACGCTGATTCGCACCGCGCATGCGCTGGGCGCGTCGGCCAGCGTGCTGCTCCGGGGCAGCGCGGACCCGATGAATCCCAAGGCGCTGCGTTCAGCGATGGGGGCGACGTTTCGGCATCCGGTGGTGCAGCTCGACGACGGCCCGTTCATCGCGTGGGCCCGCGAGCAGGGCCTCGTGCTCTGGGCGTCCGCCGCTGATGGCGTTCCGCTCGCACGCGCGCTCGCTGCGCGCCCGTCCCAGAAGGAGCTCGTTGCGGTGATCGTAGGGAACGAAGGAGCCGGCATCCGCCCGCAGCTCAACGCCATCGCCGCGCAGCGCGTGGCGATCCCGCTCGCGCACGGCGCCGAGTCGCTCAATGTCGCGGTCGCGGCCGGGATACTGCTGTATGAGGTGCTGCGTGGGAACTGATCCGGTCCTGGTGCTCGGCGCCGTGCTCGTCGGCCTGTGCTTCGGCAGCTTTCTCAACGTCTGCATCCTGCGCTTGCCGCGCGACCAATCGCTGCTGCACCCGCGCTCGACCTGCCCGAGCTGCAAGCAGCCGATCGCGTGGCGCGACAACATCCCGTTGTTCTCGTGGCTCTACCTGCGCGGCAAATGCCGCTGGTGCCACCAACCGATTTCGAAGCAGTACCCGCTCATCGAGGCGCTCGTCGGCGTGCTGTTCGGCGTGTCGCTGGTCGTGTACGGCGTCTCGCTGCACGCCGTCAGCGCGGCGCTGTTCGGGACGCTGCTGCTCGGCATCGCGATTACGGACGCGCGACACTACCTCATCCCCGATGAATTCACCTGGGGCGGACTCGTCATCGGCCTGCTGCTGTCGCTCGGCGGCGGCGTGCCAAGTTTCCTGCAGGCGGTGCTCGGAGCGGCCGTCGGGTTCGCATTGCTGTGGTTGGTCGGGCTGGTCGGCTCCTGGGTGTTCAAAGAAGAAGCGATGGGCGGCGGCGACGTGAAGATGATGGCGATGGTCGGCAGCTTCGTCGGTTGGCACGGCGTGCTGCTGACCGTGTTTGCCGGTGCCGCGCTGGGATCGTTGATCTTCGTGCCGCTCTCGCTCAAGAAGAAGCGTCTCGTCCCGTTCGGGGTATTCCTCGCGGTGGGCGCGGCCGTAGCATTCGTGTTCGGCGACGCCATCATTGCCTGGTACGGGCATTTTCTCAAAGGCGATTGACGATAGATGGGAAATCCATTCGAAGGGCTGTTCGATTCGGGTGACGTGCTCGAGCGCGTCGGCATCGATCTCACGGCGCAGGCGCGCCGCGGTGATCTCGAGCCGGTGCGCTGCCGCGACGCGGAAATCGCGCGCGTGATCGACATCCTGCTGCGGCAGGGAAAGAACAACGCCGCGCTGGTCGGGAAGGCCGGCGTCGGCAAGACGGCCATCGTCGAAGGCCTGGCGCAGCGCATCGCCCGGGGCGATGTGCCGCCGGCCCTGAAGGATGCGCGCATCCTCGGCCTGGATCATGTGTCGATGCTGGCCGGCACCTCGTTCCGCGGTCAGTACGAGGAGCGCCTCCGGCGCCTGGTGCAGGCGCTGCAGGCCGATCGCAATCTCATCCTGTTCGTGGACGAGCTGCACAACCTGATCGGGCAGGGGACGGCGATGGGCGCGGCGATGGATGCCGCGAACATGCTGAAGCCGGCCCTGGTGCGCGGCGACATTCGCGTGATCGGCGCGACCACGGGCGAGGAATACAACAAGTGGGTCCGGACCGATCCCGCGCTGGAGCGGCGCTTTCAGCCGGTGACGATCGAGGAGCTGGACGCGATTCAGACCTGGGAGGTGCTCGTCGCCCGCCGCTCGCGGCTCGAGCGGCACCACACCGTCGCGATTTCGGATGACGCGCTCAAGGCCGCGATCGTCCTGACGGATCGCTTCGTGCCTGAGCGAGCGCGGCCGGACAAAGCGATCGACGTGCTCGACGAAGCCTGCGCGCACGCGCAGGCCACGGCCAAGGTCTCTCCGGAGCTGGATCGACTGATTCGCGATCGCAAGAAGATCGAAGCGGCGATACGGCGCGGGACTCCTGAAGCAGCCGCCGCCCCCCCCGAAGAACCGATGCCGGACCTGGCGACGGTGTTGCAGCGATTCGGCGAAGAGATCGAGCAGCTGCTCGGAGGACGGTCGGTCGGCCGGACGGCCGAGACGGCCGAGACGGCCGGTAAGACGCCCGAGGACGGGCCGTCAGGCCGTCCGGCCGTCGGGCCGTCCCTCGAGGAGCAGCGAGATGAACTCGACCGCCGCCTCCGTGCCGAGCTCGAGCGCCAGGGCATCGTCGTGACCGGAAAGGAAATCGCCCGCGTCGTGGGTCAGGCGGTGGGAAAAGGCATCGAGTGGACGGGCTGACCCGGCGCGGCGCGTTCGGAGCCCTGGTTGTCGCCCTCAGTCTGGGATGCCGCGAGCGCGCCCAGGCGGTGCAGGGTGAGGCCGAACTGAAGGACATGGTGCATCGCATGATGCCGGTCGTCGCCGAAGCCGCCGGCCTGCCGTTCAAGCACGAACCCGTGGTGGTGCGCCGGTCACGCCCGCAGGTGCGCGACTACGTCATTCACAAGTTCGACGAGGATCTGCCGCCGGCGGATCTGAACGGCTTGCAATCGGCGTTGCGTCTGTTCGGACTGATTCCGGATTCGCTCGAGCTCCGGCCGACGATGATCGATTTGCTGACCGAGCAGATCGCGGGCTACTACGATCCCGATTCCGGCGCGCTCTACATCCCCGCCGACATCGAGCCGTTCCAGCTCCGCGTGGTCGTGTCCCACGAGCTGGTGCACGCGCTGCAGGATCAATATGTCCGGCTCGATTCGATCATCACGCAGCGCCACGTCAACGACCGCCGCTCCGCCGCGCAGGCGATTCTCGAGGGGCAGGCGACGGTGGCGCAGATCCCCGTGCTCATGCCGGAGCAGAAGCCGGACACGCTGCCGCTCGGCTGGTTCTGGAAGCAGCGCTCCGTGATGGCCGCCCAGCAGGCGCAGATGAAGGAGTTCGCGCGCGCGCCGCTATGGCTGCGCGAAGGCCTGATCTTCCCGTATCTGGGCGGCGCCGATTTCAACGTCTGGTTCCGCCGCAAATACTTCGGGCGCTCCGTGCTCGACTCGATGCCGCGATCGACCGAGCAGATTCTCCATCCGGAGCGCTACGCCGATCACGACGAGCCGACCGACATCGCCTTCGAGGGCAGCCGGCCCGGCGACGTGCGGTGGGAAGACGGGCTCGGTGAGTTCGAGACGCGGCTCCTGTTTCAGCAGCACCTGGGCAATGAAGCGGAAGCGATTACACTGGCGAGCGGCTGGGACGGCGATCGCTATCAGGTCCTGGGGGGGGGCGCGGGGGGCGCGGGGGGCGCGGGGGGCGCGCAGGCCGAAGCGCTGGTGTGGTACAGCGTCTGGGACGATGCCGCGGCCGCTGGTCGTTTCGCCGCAGGGCTTCAGCGTGCCTGGCAAAGACGACGGCCGGACGGCCGGACGGCCCGACGGGCGGAGGTGAAACAGCTCATCGTTTCGGGACGACCTGTCGTTCGGTTGGTGGATGCGCCGGCGAGTTGGGCGGGCTGGCGGCAGATTCCGCCCATCCGGCTCAGCGCAGGAGGTGGGTGATCGTGTAGATCGCGAGTCCGACGAGTCCCCCCACCAGCGTTCCGTTGATCCGCACGAATTGCAGGTCCCGTCCCACCGCCAGCTCGAAGCGCCGCGACGTCGCGGCCGGATCCCAGCTCGCGACGGTCTTCGCGATCAGGTCGCCGATTTCAAGGCGGTACTTCTCCACCACGTTGGCGGTGAGATCGATGAGGAGCTCGTCGAGCTCGGCCAGCAGCGTCGGATTCGAGAGCAGGGCGGTTCCGAACTCGCTGAGGCCGCTGTCGAGCGGGCTTTGGCCGGCGCCGTCGCTGCCGGTCGCGTACGTGAGCACGGACTGGCGGATCCCTTCCCAGAGCTTGCGCGCCATGTCGTCGGTGGACGCGCCCATCAACCACTCTTCCTTCAGGGCTTCGGCTCGCGCGATGACGTCGGGCGAGTGCTGGAGCCGGTCGATGAAGTCGCGGATCGCGTTGTCGAACGACGCGCGCAGCGGGTGGTTCGGGTCCATCACCATGTCGTGCAGCAGGCGCTCGACGGCGGCGATGATCTTCTGGTAGATCTTGTCGTCGAGGACGGGCGGCACCCACCACGGCGTTTCGGCCTTCACCCGCTCGCGAATCAGATCGCGGTTGTTGCGAACCGCGTCGGCGGCGAGCTTCACGGTCGCGTTGAGCAATTCTTCTTGGCGATTGTCGGCCAGCGCGAGCGCCAGCGTTTTGCCGAGCGCGGGCGCGACGCGGAACGTGCGCACGCGGTTGCGCACGACCTGGCTGACCAGATCCTGCAGCTCGTTGGGCGGGAGCGCGTCGAGGGTCTTGACGAGCCCGCTCGCGAACTGGCGGGAGATTTGCTTCGCGTGCTCGCGATCGGCGAGCCAGTGCGCGGCCCGCTCGGCGGGATGCACGCGGCGCAGGTTCGCGGCGATCACGTCCCGCGACAGGAAGTGATTCTGGACGAAGTTGCCGAGGATCTGCCCGATGCGCTCCTTGCGGGTGGCGACGATCGCGGTGTGGGGAATCGGCAGCCCCAGGGGATGGCGAAACAACGCGGTGACCGCGAACCAGTCGGCCAGGCCGCCCACCAGCGAGGCCTCGGCGGTCGCCCGCACGTAGCCGAGCCAGGGGAACTGCGGCTCGTACAGACTCGCCCCGATGAACACCAGCAGCGCCACGGCGAGTAACCCTGTGGCGCGCCGCTTCATCGCGCTGAGGCGGGCCTCGCGCTCGGCGTCGTCGGGTCGGGACCATTGCGGCGTGACCGTCATGCTCGCCAAGATAGGCCCCCACTTGGTTTCAGGGTACTCGCCATTTAGCTTGCTGTGCTTATGTTTACGGCCCTTTCCGAGCAGCTGACCGGCGTATTGAACCGGCTCAGAGGACGCGGGGTGCTCTCGGAAAGCGACGTCACCGACGCCCTGCGCGAGATCCGCCGGCACTTGCTCGAGGCGGACGTGAGCTTCGAGGTGACGCGCGGGTTTGTCGAGCGGGTGCGCGATCGGGCCGTCGGTGCGCTCCAGGTCAAGGCCGTCAGTCCCGGCCAGCAAGTCGTCAAGCTGGTGCACGACGAGATCGCCACGCTGCTCGGCGGCACCAAGGCCGGCCTCGAGTTCTCCTCCGTAGGTCCGACGGTGATTCTCCTCGTCGGGTTACAGGGATCGGGGAAGACCACGACCGCGGCGAAGCTCGCGCGGCGCTTGAAGCTGGAACAGAAAGCGCCGGCGCTCGTTGCCGCTGACATCTATCGGCCCGCGGCCCGAGACCAGCTGCAGCAGCTCGGCGCGCAGATCGGTGTGCCCGTACTGGGGACGGGGGACGCGGGAAGAGGGAAGGGTGTCCCCGAGCTGGTTCGCGGCGCGTTGCGCGAGGCGGAGTCGGAGCGCGCCCGGACGGTGATCGTCGATACCGCCGGCCGCTTGCAGATCGACGCCGAGCTGATGGACGAGCTGCGCGCGGTGAAGGATGCCGTGAAGCCGCGCGAGATTCTGCTCGTCGCGGACGGCATGGCGGGACAGGACGCGGTCCAGACGGCGCGCGGGTTCCACGAAGGTGTGGGACTCACCGGCGTGATCCTGACCAAGCTGGACGGCGACGCGCGCGGCGGTGCGGCACTGTCGATTCACGGCGTGACCGGCGTCCCGATCAAGTACATCGGCGTCGGCGAAAAGACGGACGCGTTGGAACCGTTCGATCCGGTGCGCATGGCGGGACGGATCCTGGGGCAGGGAGATGTCGTCGCCCTGGTCGAGAAGGCCAGCGCGACGATCGATGCCGAGGCGGCGAAGCGGCTGGAACAGAAGGTCCGTTCCAAGAAGGGTATGGACCTTCAGGATTTCCTGGTCGCGCTGAAGCAAATGCAGAGCATGGGGCCGCTGAAGCAGGTGCTGGGACTGTTGCCCGGGATCAACGCAAAGGCGTTGCAGGGCGTGTCGGTGGATGACAAGCGGTTGAAGCACGTCGAAGCGATCGTGCTGTCCATGACGCCGCAAGAGCGCGCCGATCCCAGTCTGTTGAACGGCAACCGCAAGCAGCGGATTGCGAAAGGCGCCGGACGTTCGGTGCAGGAAGTCAACAAGCTGCTGGAACAGTTCCAGCAGCTGCGCAAAATGGGCAAGCTCTTGAAAAGGATGTAGGACATGGCAACTCGAATTCGGCTGCGCCGCGTGGGACGGAAGGGTCAGGCCTACTTCCGGATCGTGGTGGCGGACTCCAAGTCGCCGCGTGACGGACGGTTTGTGGCCACCATCGGCAACTACAACCCGAAGGCCAAGCCCGCGGTGATCGACGTGGACGCCGACCAGGCGCGCGCCTGGCTCGAGAAGGGCGCGATGCCGACGGACACGGTGCGCTCGCTCCTCAAGAAAGCGGGCGTTCTCGGCCAACGGCCCCCGGTCACCGCGTAGTCGGGCGGCTGCGCAAGCCGCACGGCCAGCAAGGGGAAGTGGCGGTGGTCCCCCTCGTGGAGAATGTGGGGACGGTGTTCGCGCCGAAGGCACGGCTGTACGTCCTGAACGACGCGCGCGAGGTGCTGGCGGGCCCGTTGGTGATCGCCCGGCGCCGCTCATATCACCGCGAATGGTTGCTCGGCTTCGAGGGCATCACGTCGCGAGCGGCGGTGGAGAGCTGGCGCGACCAGCTGGTCGCGGTGGACGGGTAGCGATGCTCACGATCAACGTCGTCACGCTGTTTCCCGAATGGTTCACCGCGCCGCTCGGGTCGAGTATTCTGGGCCGCGCCGCCAAGACTGGACGGGTGCGGTATCGCGTGGTGCAGCTGCGCGAGTACACGCACGACAAGCATCAGACGGTGGACGACGCGCCGTACGGCGGCGGGGCCGGGATGGTGTTGAAGGTCGAACCGTTTGTCGAAGCCGTCGAGGCGGTGCAGGCAGCGGGTCCGGTGGTGTTGCTGTCGGCGCGTGGGCGTCCGTTCACGCATGACACGGCGGTGCGGTACTCGCTGAGCAATGAGCTGACATTGCTGTGCGGACATTACAAGGACGTCGATCAGCGGGTCGCCGACGTGCTGAAGGCGGAAGAAGTCTCGATCGGCGATTTCGTGTTATCGGGTGGGGAGCCGGCGGCGCTGTGCGTGGTGGATGCGGTGGTGCGGCTGCTGCCCGGTGCGTTAGGAGATCATGAGTCGGCCTCGACCGACTCGCATTATGAAGGGTTGCTGGCGCCGCCCAGCTATACGCGGCCGCCCAGCTATCGCGGGCTCGACGTCCCGGACGTATTGTTGAGTGGCGACCACGACAAGATTGCGGCATGGCGGGCGGCGGAGGCCGAGCGCCTCACGCGCGAACGGAGACCGGATTTATGGCAAAATCACGATTCTTAGAAGACGTCGCCAACGAAAAGCTGAGAGCTGACATTCCAGCCTTTGCTCCGGGCGATACGGTGCGCGTCATGGTGCGCGTGCGCGAAGGTGAGAAAGAGCGCCTCCAGGCGTTCGAGGGGATCTGCATCGCCCGGCGTGGCGGCGGCATCAACGAGACGTTCACCGTCCGCAAGATTTCGGCCGGTGTGGGCGTGGAGCGGATCTTCCCGCTGCACGCGCCGTCGATTGCCGAGATCGGCCTCACGCGCAAGGGCCGCGTGCGCCGCGCCAAGCTCTACTTCCTGCGCCGGCTGGCCGGGAAAGCGGCCCGGATCCGCGAAAAGCGCGGGGCGGGGCAAGGGATCGCGGTGCCCAGCACCGGAGAAGCGGAGCAGTCGGAGACGTGAGGCACCGCCGCCCGTCGTTGAAACGCGAGGCGGCGTTGTGGAGTGAAGGCAGGATTAGCGTCGCCGGAATCGATGAAGTCGGCCGCGGCCCCCTGGCTGGTCCAGTGGTGGCCGCGGCCGTTGTCTTTCCCATGGGCGCCAGGCCGATTCGTGGCCTCGACGATTCGAAAGTGCTCACGGCCCTCCAGCGGGAGCAATTCGCCGTCAAGATCCGCGAGCGCGCGTTCGCGATCGCCGTGGGGGCCGCGAGCGTGCGCGAGATCGACCGCCTCAACATCCGGCGCGCGTCGATTCTGGCCATGGAACGGGCGCTGCACCGGCTGCGGTTCGCACCCGCCCACGTCCTGATCGACGGACTGCCCTGTCCCGAGCTGGGGTGTGAGCACGAAGCGATCGTCGATGGGGATGCGCGCTGCCATTCGATCGCCGCGGCTTCGGTCATCGCCAAAGTGATCCGCGATCATCTGATGGACCGGCTCGCGGCCCGACATCCGGGCTATTGCTGGGAGACGAACAAAGGATACGCCACGCCGGAGCACCTCGAGGCGATTCAGCGCCTCGGCCCCACCCGCCATCACCGCTTCAGTTTCGAGCCCGTCGCGCAGATCGAGCTGTTAACGGTTCCGGCTACGGCGTAACCCTTTCAAGAACTCAGGCAGCGGCCGGGTGTTGAGGATGTCGGCGGCCGTCAGCCACGCCCGCCGGGCTACCGCGACGGCGAATTTCATGAACCCCAGCTCGCGCGTGTTGTGCGCGTCGGTCGAGAGCACGAATCGGACGCCGTGCGCCTGCGCCGCCGCCGCGAGCGTATCCGGCAGGTCGAGGCGCTCGCTGCCGTTGATCTCGAGCAGGCATTTCGCATTCGCCGCCGCCTTGGCGACGACGTCGAAGTCGACCGGATAGGAAGGCCGGTCGGGCAACCGGCGGCCGGTGGGGTGGCCGATCGCGTCCACCCAGCGGCTCTCGATTGCGGCGAGCAACCGGTCCGTGAGCTGGCGCTCGGTCTGCTTGAGCCCGTAGTGAATCGTGGCGACGACGTAATCGGCTTCCGCCAGAAGATTGTCCGGCAGGTCGAGCTTCCCGTTCTCCAGGATGTCCATCTCGACGCTCTTCAGCACCCTGAAGCCGCGCATTCCTTTGTTCAACCGGTCGATCTCCTTCCATTGGGCGCGGATCTCCGCCGGCGTCTGTCCCGCCATCGACGTGCGGGGCGAATGATCGGTGATGGCGATGTAGCCATAGCTGAGCGTGCGTGCCGCCTCGATCATTTCTCCCAGCGTCGCTTTCCCGTCACTCGCATCGGTGTGCATCTGGAGGTCGCCGTGGACGTCCTCGAGGGTGACGAGGGTGGGGAGCGCGTGCGCTTTCGCGAGCGCGATCTCGCCGCGGTTCTCGCGCATCTCGGGTGGGATCCACTCGAGGCCCAGCGCGCCGTACACGTCTTGCTCGGTGCGCCCCGCGATGCTTTTGGATCTCCCCCCCCGGAAGACGCCGTACTCGTTGAGCTTGAGCTGTTTTGCCTGCGCGATCTTGCGCAGCTCGATGTTGTGCGCCTGTGAACCTGTGAAATACTGCATGGCCGCGCCGAAACTGCCGGGCTCGACCACGCGCAGGTCGACCTGCAGGCCGCCGGACAGGTGCACGGTCGACCGGGTGTCCCCTTGGGCGGCGACCTGCGTGACATCGCCGAATTTCCCGAATCGGTCGATCACGGCCTGGGCCTTGGCGGGCCGGCATGTGACGACGACGTCGAGATCGCCGATCGTTTCCTTGCGACGCCGGAAACTGCCCGCGACGTCGATCGCCTCGATGCCACCGCCCGCCTTCAGGTACTCGACGATCGCACGGGCGTACTGCTCGGCGTCGTGGAGCACCATGCGCTTGGGACCATCACCGGTTGCCGCGGCGGCGACGCCTTCGCGAATCTTGTCGAGCAGTTTCGGGCCGACCCCCGCCAGCTTCGCGATCCGCCCGGCTTCCAGCGCGGCTTTCAGATCGGCGACGCTGTTCACCTTCAGTTCTTCATGGAAGAGTTTGACCCGCTTGGGGCCGAGACCGGAAATGCGCAGTACGTCCAGCAGCCCGGGCGGGATCGTGGCCACGAGTTGCTGGCGCTGGGGCAGCGTGCCGGTCTCCACCAGGCTGGTGATTTCCTTCGCGATCCCATCGCCGATCCCGGGAAGAGCTGTGAGATCGAACTCGCCACCCTTGATCAGCTCATCGAGCGGATCGGGGTGATCCGCAACGGTCCGCGCGGCGTTGCGATACGCGCGCACCTTGAAGGGATTCCCCGCCGAGATCTCCAGCAAGTCGGCGACCTCACCGAGGAGACGCGCGATGTCTGCGTTTTGCATTGTGGAAAAGTTACCGCCTGGCCCGTTCGACCGCCCTTGACCGCCCTTTTTCGAGGTGATACGCTAGCCGCTCCGAAACGTCGTCCTTCCCACCCCCGTCGGAGGCCGAGGCATGCTGCGTAAGCTTCTGGGACCCTTGTTCCTGGCTCTCGCATTTCCCGTCGTTCTCGCCGCACAATCGCAGGCTACGACCGGCGTTATCCGCGGTACCGTCTCAGCGCCGGGCGGCGCGCCCGTAGCCGGCGCGACAGTGGTTGTCCGAGACACGGAGACCGGTTTTCAACGCCAGTTCACCAGTAACGAGCGGGGCGTTTTCATCGCTTCGCTGTTGCCGCTCGGGGCCTATGAAGTCACAGCACGCGCCGTCGGGTTCAGTGAGGCGCGTCGCACCGGCGTCCGGGTGAGCGTCGGCGAGACGGTGAATCTGGACCTGCAGCTCGCCGCGGTGACGTTGCAGGCCGTCGTGGTCGAAGCGACGCCGCCGGTCGTCGAAGCGAACAAGGTGGAATCCTCGACCCGGTTGCCCGAGCAAGTCGTGCAGCGTCTACCGAACGACGGTCGAAACTACCTGAATCTCACGTTGCTGACGCCGGGCGTGGCGATCGTGCAAGGACCGGACGGCGCGGAGATCTCGGTCGCCGGTCAAAAGGGAATTCATAACAATGTGTCGGTCGACGGGGCCGACTTCAATAATCCGTTCTTTGGCGAGCAGCGCGGCGGCCAGCGGCCACCGTTCACGTTCAATCTCGACGCCGTCCAGGAAATGGTCGTCACATCCAACGGCGCCACCGCCGAGTTCGGACGATCGGGCAGTGGGTTCGTGAACGTCGTCACCAAGTCAGGGACGAACCAGCTCCACGGATCGCTGCACTATTACGGTAAGGACGGGGCGCTCTCCGGTCAGCCGGGACACGGCAGCGAGACGTTGCCGGTGCCTGACTTCAGTCAGCATCAATTCGGGTTCACGCTCGGCGGGCCGATCAAGAAGGATCGCGCCTTCTTCTTCGTGGCATACGATCAGCAGCTCTTCCACGAGGTCAAACAGACGGATCCCAACCGCATCGACCCCCTGCTCCGGACCTGGATGGACACGGCATACGGCGGGGCCCTGGCCGACGATTACGGTTCCATCAGGCGCACCAACGATGCGCGGGCGTTGATGGCCAAGATCGATGTCAACCTCTCGGATCGGCACCGGGCGTCGCTGAAGTACAATTACTCGTGGTCGGAGCAGGAAAACGGGACGTTCGATTACGATCAATGGGCCCGGAGCTCGAACGGACTCGAGCAGGATCATTCCAACGCGATCAACGGCAGTCTGACCTCCTACCTGAAGCCGAACCTCGCGAACGAGTTCCGCTTCCAGTATTCCCGTGAGGATCGACCCCGGCCCTACGCGGGGCCCCGCAGCTCGGCGCTCGGCGCGAATCGCGTGGACGAAGGTGCCCGCGCGTTTCCGGACATCGCGATGGACTTCACGTACGGCTATCGACTCGGCATGCCTTTCTTCCTGCCGATCGATTACTACGACACGCGTATCCAGATACTCGACAACATTTCGCTCGCCCGCGGCGACCATTTCTTCAAGGCCGGCTTTGAGTACAACAAGGTCCACTCGATCCAGACCTTCGTCGGGTTCGCCAACGCGCGTTACATCTTCGCCTCCGTGCCGGACTTCCTGGCCTTCGCGGCGGACTCGTCGCAGAGAGGCGGACTCATCCTGTTCTTCCAGCAGGCTGGAGTCGGCCGCTCCGTCAGCGAAGCGGGGACCCAAGACATCCCACAGACCGAGTATGCGGTCTTCCTCCAGGACACTTGGAAGCCAAATCCTCGGTGGACGTTCAACTACGGCTTGCGCTGGGAAGCGCAGATCCAGGCCGACCCGATTACACCACCGTCCCAGGTTTTTTACGCACCCTTCATCGGCCAAACTCGGACGGTTGGCGGCGTGACCAGCACGTTCCCCTCAGACGGCACGATCCCGTCGGATAAGAGCATGTGGCAGCCGCGGTTCGGGTTTACCTATGACACCAAGGGCGACGGCCGCCGTGTGTTGCGCGGGAACATCGGACTGTATTACGCACGCATCCCCGGCCTGAACCTCGCATCGAGCCGCAGCACCAACGGCTCGATCGGAATGACATATCGCGAGTATTCTCCCGTGACCGTGCCTGGGTTCGGAAGTCAGTTACCGGACAACGTTGCGCCCAGCGCGGTCTACCGCCCCGGCGTCTTTGTATTCGACAAGAACTTCCAGAACCCGCGCACGCTCAGCGCCGCCATCGGGTATGAGTGGCAGGTCGGGAGCGATCTCGGAGTATTGGTCAACTACACCCATGCTCGTACTGATCACAACACGCGTTTCATTGACCGGAATGACGTGGTGTTCGGAAGTCCTTGGCTTACTCAGTTGACTGGTCCGACCGATACCAATGGTGTGAGCGGGCTGACGACGGTCGAGAGCAGTGCCAGATCCAGGTACAACGGTATCACCGTCGGCCTGAAGCGCGTGCTCGATCCCAACTTTCAGTTCCAGGTGAACTACACTCTCTCGTGGGACAAATCAGACGACGACAACGAGCGCGATCCCTTCACGCTCCGGTACGCGAAGGCGGACGAGCTCGGTCCCGAATACAACTGGAGCGATCGCGATCAGCGCCACCGCTTCAACGGCTGGGTAATCAAGCACATCGGTGGCGGATTGTTCCTGAACAGCCGGCTCAGCATCTACTCGGCGCAGCCCGTGTCCGAGAGCTGCGGCACCAACAATCAGGGGACCGGTCAGCGGGCGGCGAGCCCTCAGGATCGGATCTGCCCCGACGGCAGCATTCTAAAGCGCAATACGCTGCGCAAGGACAACAGCTACTTCTCGTGGGACCTGGGTCTCACCTGGCCGTTCACCGTCGGCAATGGCCGTCTCGAGTTGATCGCTCAGGTGTTCAACCTCACCGGCGCTGACAACTTCAGAGACCCGACAACCGGGAGTCCGTTGTTCAACTTCGACGGGACGTTCCGTGGTGGCTTCGGCGATCCCCAACAGGCGCAACTCGGAGCGCACTGGGTCTTCTAAAGACCGGCGGTAGGTGGCGGTAGGCGTGAAAAGGGGCGGTAGGTGTTGACACCTACCGCCCCTTTACCGCCTCCTACCGCCGCTGTCGTGCGTTAGCTGATGGTGATCTCTTTCACCATGCCGTGCATCAGGTGCGGCGCTCCATCTTTCATGTCAGGCACGTAACACAGGAACAGGTAACTGCCCGGCGTAAACGTCATGGTCAGCCAGCCGACCTTTCCCTGATCTGGGCCCGCGAAGCCGCCGACGGGGATCGAGACCGGCGGTCCTTTCATCCCACCCGCCGCCCATTTCTGCCAGTCCGCCAGTGTCTTGCCCGGCGCCAGCCGCTCGATGGTCAGCTCGTGAAGCTGTGGGCCGTTGTTCTCGACGCGAATCGTGTGCGTGCCGGCCGTCAGCGGAGCGGAAGTCGCAAAGGCGTAGTCGGAGAGCGTCACCGTGATGTCAGACTTGGGCTCGGCGGCGGCTGCCGCTCCCGCTGCCGCGGGAGTCACGACGAGACGACGGAACATTCCTTTCTGCACGTGCCACTTGCCGTCGGGACTCGGGATGAAGCACGCAATCAGATAATTGCCTGGCGCCAGGCTTGAGGTGATGACCACCGTGTCCGGTCCCACCACGGCGCCGGGACTCCCGGGGAAGGTGGGCTGCATTGCGAGGAACGCCTGAAACCATTGGGCCTCGGCCGCCGGCCCCGACCCTTTCAGAACGGCTGCGGTCTCGAGCTCGGCGAAACTCTTGCCCGGCGCGCTAAAGATCACCGCTTGATGCGGCTCGGTGCCGTGGTTGACCAGCCGGAACGTCGTGAGCCCCGCGCCAATCGTGTCGGGCGAACTGAACGCAAAGTCGGTGGCGGTTATGGTCACAACGGGCGGCGGCGGCGTTGCGGGCTGCTTGCCGGACGAACATGCGACCAAAGCGGTGAGTACGACGAGTGGGGCAGGGCGCACGATCTTTCTCCTTACGTGAGGGCGCAGGAACAGGCGATGGCGCGCAAAACCTAACGTCCGTAACTATCTTTCGCCCGTTGCCCGTCGCACGTCGAGCCGGTAGCTCAGTTGGTAGAGCAACGGACTTTTAATCCGTAGGTCCTGGGTTCGATTCCCAGCCGGCTCACTCCCTGCGCAGTTCCAGCGAACCCCCCTGGCTCGAAATGAGTCGGGTCTGCATCAAAGCGGGCCGGCGCGACCCGTGAGCCGGATCACGCGTTGTCTCGCATCGTGGTGCACCGCCGCACATTACGGCTTGGTCTTTGGAAGGCACTCGACTTGCCATCGCAGCGGTCAACCTATTCTCCGGAGTCCGGACGATGTTTATCGACAGACAGCGCCAGATCGCGATTGCCGCCCTTGCCGCCCTGACACTGGGGTGCGGCGGCAATAGTAGCGGCCCGCTGGCTCCATATGAGCCGCAGATCAACAATGTCACCGACAACTTCCAGTTCCAAGCGTCGAACGTGTCGGATATTACCTGGACGTACACCTACCGATGGCTGAATACGGGTGACAGCGCGACCGTAAACCAGGCGACGACGGTCAGCGGCGGCTCGGCCACGCTGACGATCGCCGACAGTACGGGCGCACAATTGTACTCGCAGCCGCTCAGTGCGAACGGCACGTTCGGGATGGTGAAAGGCGTGCACGGGCACTGGACGGTCAAGGTTCAGTTCTTTAACTATGCCGGTACAGTGAACTTCAGAGTTCAGAAACAATAGCGTCCCGCTCGCGCCACTTCACGGGCACCATGCCGCTGTGCGAGGTACGCCCAGCGGCATGGTACCATGTTTCACCAAATCTTCATCCTTGGTCGTTTAGCGTCCCTCATCGTGAAGACGCCTGACGCCGGTCTCGTCGTCCTGTCCCTGACCGATTCGTTCGGCGAGTTCTGGCCTCTGCTCGCCGCCGAGTTGAAGATTCCGCTTGTCGAATGGCGACGAGAGGAAGCGGAGAGTCCACCGGCGAATGCGGCGGCCGTGCTGCTCGCGGCCGGGGGACGTGAGCCCGACCTGCCCGCGGTCCTTGCCCAACTCACCGTGCCGTCCGACATCCCCGTATTCGCCGTCGGCGCGACGCTGTCGCACCGGCTCGCGGCCCAAGCCGTCGCCGCCGGCGCCGCCGATTACTTCGCCCTCCCCGATGATCGCGATGCATTGCACGATGCCGTTCAGGCGGCGGTCGGGCGCCGCCGGTCGGCATTGGCACGGGGCGAGCACGCGCGGCTCGAGGCGCAGGCCCATGCGTTCCGCGAGATCGTGGGCACGAGTCCGGCGCTCCACGCCACACTCGAACTGGCGGCGCGCGTCCTGCCCCACGCGGATGCGACGATCTTGATCCTGGGCGAAACGGGCACGGGCAAGGAGCTGCTCGCGCGCGCGTTGCACTACGGCGGCCCACGCGCGCGTGGACCATTCATCGAGCTCAATTGCGCCGCGTTACCGGCGCAGCTGCTCGAAAGCGAGCTGTTTGGACACGAGCGCGGCGCCTTTACTGACGCCAAGACTGCCAAGCCGGGGCTATTCGAAGCCGCAGAAGGCGGGACGCTGCTGCTCGATGAGATCAACCAGCTTGCCATGGAGCTGCAAGCCAAGCTCTTGCGCGCGCTCGAGCAAAAAACCACCCGCCGCCTCGGCGCGACCACCGCGCGGCAGTTCGACGTGCGCATCATCGCGGCGACCAACGGCGATCTCGAGCAGGACGTGCGCGCGGGACGGTTCCGCCAGGATCTGTTCTATCGCCTCAATGTCGTGAGCCTCGCGCTCCCGCCTCTGCGGGAGCGCGGCAACGACGTGCTCCAGCTGGCGGACGCGTTTCTCGCGCGCTTTAGCGCGCAGTACGACCTGCCCCTTCCGTCCCTCAACGACGCGCAGCGCCGCGCTCTGCTCACCCATTCATGGCCCGGAAACGTGCGTGAGCTGCGCAACACGATCGAGCGCGCGCTCCTGCTCTCGACGCCGGAAACGCTCGAGCTGGGCGAGCTGCGTCCGGATGCCGCACACCCCAACGCTGGCTCGGGACTGCCGTTCCCCGCGACGCTCCAGGAGATCATCGCCGCCGCCGCCCAGGCGATGGTCGAAGCCACAGGCGGCAACCGGTCCGAGGCGGCGCGCCGGCTCGGCATTTCCCGCTCACGCCTCCAACGTCTACTCCAGGGCGAGCCTGACTCGGATTGAGCCAGCTGCGCCGCGATGATTCAGTCAAATGGAGGTATGTCCTATGTGGACACGCCGTTCTGACGGCCCGTACCATGCAGAGAGACGGCTTCGAACCACCTTCGGGGAGCCCGTGATGCGCCAGCTTCTGTCCCGCTTGATAACTGGGTTCACCGCTGCGGCGCTGCTTGCCTGCGGCGACAAT
>JBLNGI010000026.1:0-8375 GCA_050264615.1 Gemmatimonadota bacterium | reverse complement strand
CAGGGCAACCAGTTCTCCGAAGCGGCCTGGGGCCTGATGCCGTCCAACAAAGCCGTGGTGTTCCTGCAGAACCACGACACCCAGCACCAATGCGGCCTCAGCTATCGTCACGGCTCCACGTTCCGGATCGCCAACGTGTGGATGCTCGCGCAGCCCTATGGCTATCCATCAATCCTGTCGAGCTATGCCTTTGATTGCCCATCAGGCAACTCGATGGGGCCACCATCGGATGCGAGCGGCTGGACCACCGCGGTGGCGTGCGCGGCGAGCCTCGAGACCGCGACCGTCGGCAAGTGGGTCTGCGAGCACCGCGACCCGTACATCCTGAACATGGTGAGCTTCCGCCACGTGGTGGCGGGCAGCGACGTCAACCACTGGTGGGACGACGGGGCCAATGCGATCGCGTTCACGCGCGGCGACAAGGGCTTTGTGGCGATCAACAACGGCACGTCCCCTGTGGACACCACGATTCCGACGGGCATGGCGGCGGGAACCTATGTCGATTTGCTTACGGGGTCATCCATCGTCATCGACGCGACCGGGGCCGTTCATCTCACCCTCTCATCGAGGACCGCCATTGCGATCGACTCCGCGACTCGCCAGTAGCACGGCGCTCGTCTTCTTCTGCGTAACAGCGCCCCCCCCCCTCCCACTGCGGGCCCAACAGGCGTCCGACGTCCAGCGCTGGGAGCGCCAGGCCCAGAACGTCACCATCATCCGGGACGATTGGGGAATCGCCCACGTCTACGGCAAGACTGACGCCGACGCGGTGTTCGGCATGGAGTATGCCCAGGCCGAGGACGATTTCAATCGGATCGAGACGAACTACCTGAACTCGCTGGGCCGTCTGGCCGAGGCCGAGGGCGAGGCGGTCGTCTTTCAGGATCTGAGGCAGAAGCTGTTCGTCGATCCCGATTCGTTGCGCGCGCAGTACGCCCGCAGCCCACTCTGGCTGCGGCGCCTCATGGACGCGTTCGCCGACGGCCTGAACTACTTCCTCTACAAGCACCCTGAAGTGAAACCCCGCGTCATCTCGCGGTTCGAGCCGTGGATGGCGTTGTCGTTCACCGAAGGCAGCATCGGCGGCGACATCGAGCGCATCAGCGTGCGCGATCTCGCCGCGCTCTATGGCGATTCCGCTGCCGCGGGAGCGCGCAGCGACGACGGCGGATTCGAGACCGATCCTTCGGGCTCGAACGGCATCGCCATCGCGCCGCGGCTCGCGGCCGGCCACCACGCGCTGCTCTGGATCAACCCTCACACGTCGTTCTACTTCCGCTCCGAGCTGCAGATGGTGAGCGAGGAAGGCCTCAACGCCTACGGCGCGGTGACGTGGGGGCAGTTCTTCGTCTATCAGGGGTTCAACGCGCGTGCCGGGTGGATGCATACGTCGAGCGGCGTCGACAACATCGACGAGTTCCTGGAGACGCGGGGGGGGGGCGGGGGGGCCACGTCGTCGCGGAAGATCACGGTTCCATTCAAGACGGGCCAGCGGACGTTTACGGTGCAGTACACGCAACACGGCCCCATCGTCCGCAAGGAAGGCGATCGGCTGGTCAGCGTGAGCCTGATGTGGCAGCCCATCAACGCGCTGATCCAGTCGTACTCGCGGACCAAGGCGCGCAACTACGCCGAGTTTCGCACGATCATGGAGCTGCACACCAACGCATCCAACAACACGGTGTTCGCGGACGCGGAAGGCAACATTGCATACTTCCACTCCAACTACATCCCGCGGCGTGATACGAGCCTCGATTGGATGCGGCCGGTGGACGCCAGTAACCCCAGGGCAGCGTACAAGGGCGTACTCTCATTCGACGAGACGCCGAACGTCGTGAACCCCGCGAGCGGGTGGGTCTACAACGCAAACAATTGGCCCTGGTCGGCTGCCGGAGAAGGCGCGAGCCCCGCTCGTGCCCGCTACCCGCGGTATGTCGAGACCGGTACCGAGGAGACGGCACGCGGATATCACGCGCTGCGCGTGCTGGCCGGCAAGTCCAACTGGACGATGAACTCGCTGCGCGATGCGGCGTTCGACAGCTATCTCCCCGCGTTCGAACGCATGCTCCCACCCTTGCTCGCCGCGTACGACCAGGCTGCGGCGGACAGCCTGAAGCACGCGCTCGCGGACCCGATCGCCGCGTTGCGCAGCTGGGACTATCGCTGGGGCTCGGAATCCGTGCCGACGTCGCTGGCCGTGTACTGGGGCGGGTTCGTCGCCCGGCGCGTGGCCCGCGACGCGCGCGCCGCGGGACTCTCGTTCATGCAGTACGTCGCAACGTCCCGCGCCCGGCCCGCGGACCTGCTCGGCTCCCTGGCGGACGCCGTCGATACTCTGACCGCGAACTTCGGGACGTGGCAGACGCCGTGGGGGACGATCAACCGGTTTCAGCGAATCAGCCCGGAGATCGCCCCGCGCTTCGACGATGCGCAACCGAGTATTCCTGTGCCGTTCACCGCGAGCGGGTGGGGATCGCTGGCGGCATTTGGCGCCCGCCCCTACCCGAATACCAAGAAGTGGTACGGGACGAGCGGGAACAGCTTCCTGGCGGTGGTGGAGTTCGGGGACAGCGTGCGGGCGAAGGCGGTCACGGCGGGCGGAGAGAGTGGCTCTCCCGCCTCACCACACTTCAACGACCAGGCCCAACGGTACGCATCAGGCGACCTGCGCGATGTCTACTTCTACCGCTCCCAGCTCGCCGGCCACACGGAACGGGAGTATCACCCTGGCGAGCGTTAGGTCCGCGCTGCTCTGCATCGCGCTCGCCGGTGTAGCGCCGCGCGCGTATGCCCAGCAGGAGCTCGTCGTGCTCGACCCGAGCGGCGTGGTGCGCTGGCGCGGGACCAAACAGGAGGTGGCGCTGTTCGGGGCGAACTACGTCATCGGCGCGTCGGACTACCGCGCCGGCGGGTACGTGCACGCCGACCGCAAGCGCATGATCGACGACGACATGGCCCACTTCGCGCGCATGGGCTGGGACGGGCTGCGGCTCACGTTTTGGGGCGATTGGGAAGCGTCGGACAGCGCGGGCAATCTGCTCGCAAACGAGTACCTGGATCTGCTGGATTATCTCATCGCCAAAGCCCGCGAGCGCGGCATTTACATGCTGCTGAGCCCGATCCAGCTCTATAGCTCGACTTGGCCGGACGCTCTGAACGACACGACCCCTCCGGGATTCGGGCGGCGTTTCGGCAAAGGCCGCATGGGCACCGATTCACTCGCGATCAAGGCGCAGGTGAATTACCTGCGCCAGATCCTGAACCACGTGAATCCGTATACGCGCGTCGCGCTCAAGGACGAGCCCAACATCGTCTTCATCGAGCTGGTGAACGAGCCGTGGCATCATCCCGAAGATCTGACCGGCTCGATTCATTACATCAACACGCTCACCGATGCCGTGCGCAGCACCGGCTGCAAGAAGCTCGTCTTCTACAACGTCAGCCAGGATTTCCGAATCTCGGAGGCGATCCGCCGCTCCAAGGCCCAGGGCATCACCTTCGGCTGGTATCCGACGGGGCTGAACGCGGGCCGCGAGCTCCAGGGCAATTACCTTCGCGGCACCGACGCGTTCCCCGACATGCTGCGTCCCGAGCTCGCGAAGCTGCCGCGCATCGTGTACGAGTTCGATAGTCCCGACCTGCGTACCGGCACGATGTATCCCGCCATGGCGCGGACTTTCCGCGCGGTCGGCGCGCAGTTTGCCGCGATGTTCTCCTACGACATGCTCGGCACGGCGTCGCGCAACCTCGGCTGGCAGACGCACGCGCTCAACATGGTCTACACGGCGCGCAAGTCGATGAGCGCCGTCATCGCCGCCGAAGCGATGCGGCGGCTGCCACGCATGCGCGACTACGGCGCGTATCCGGCCAACACGCGGTTTGGCGACTTCCACATCTCCTACGACGGCGATCTGGGCGAGCTCGTCGCGCGTGACGCATTCATGTACACGAGCAACACCACTGCCAAGCCCCCGGAACCGGCGGCGCTGCTCCGCGTGTACGGGCACGGCTCCTCAGCGACGGTCGCCTATGGCGGAACCGGGATCTACTTTCTCGACAAGATCCGCCCCGGTGTGTGGCGGCTCGAGGTCTACCCGGACGCGGTTCCGATCCGCGATCCATTCGAGCTGCCGAGCGTGGACAAGATCGCGACGCGGGCAATTCCGAGATCGTGGCCGATGACGATCTCACTTCCGGATTTGGGGGCGACGTTCACCGTCCAGCCCGTCACCGCCGGCAATGGAGAAACCTCGCGCGCCGTGGACGGGCGGGTTCTGGTGACCCCCGGCGTGTATGTGCTGAGCGCGAGCGCCGCGGTGGATCTCGCCACCATGCCGGAGCGCGTGGGTCAAATAGGCTTCAAGGAGTACCATGCCCCGCCGCCCGATACGGTCGCGCGCACGGTGATTTCATTTGCCGCACCGCAGTATCTCGCTGGCCGAGATGCCGAGCTGCGCGCGCGCATCGTGGATCTGACGCCTCCCGATTCGGCGCGGCTGTCCGTGCGGAGGGCTCCCGGCGGAAACTATCAACAAACTCGGATGCGTCATGTGGCGGGGTATGAGTTCGCCGCCACGATTCCGGCCGCTGCGCTGCGCGAAGGGCCGTATCAATTCGTGATCACTGTCTTCCAAGGTGCGGCGGCTACTACGTTTCCGGCCGCCGCCCCTGGCCAGCCGACTGACTGGAATTACAACGATCGGGCGTCCTGGCGATTCGACGTCGTGAGTCCGGTGACAGCGCTGCGTTTATTTGATCCGGGCAGCGATGGTTCGCGCCTCGCATTTACGCGCATCGGCGACGCGGGCCGGCGTGGGCTGTTCCGCGTCGGCATCTCAGCCGCGACTGGCCAGCCTGTCTTTCACCTCGAGCTGCCCGTCGACTCGAGCGGCTGGAGTCCCGCCGATTACACGGCGTCACTCGTACTCAAAGACCGCGTCGCCGCTCGGCGGGAAACGATCAACGCCGCAAAGGAGCTGCGCCTGCGGTTGCGCGGTCTCGGCGCTCGTCAGACCGTCCACATCACGCTGATGGAAGACGACGGCACGAGCTGGACCGCGCCACTGATCCTGGATAGCACGTGGACCGAGCAGAGCGTGTCGCTCGCAAGCTTGCGGACGGGCCGCGGCGTGTTGCTCCCACAGGGGTTCCCGGGCGAATGGAACTACTGGGTGGGACCGGCCGCGGGTCGAGGCGGTACCGCGGAGCGGCTACGCTTGGATCATCTCGAGCGGCTGCAGTTGTCGCTCCGTCGCGAAGCCGGGGTCGCCGCGAAGCCCGGAAATTATGGTGTGGAAGTCGAGTGGGTTGTTCTGGCGTGGGATTGACACACGCCGCGCGAACATGGGACTACTCGGCATGCGACGCGGACGCATGGTGAGCGACGAGATGGGGACCTTTCGGGTCGACGTCGAGATCGAGAACCCTGCCCGCCCTGGCGAGCGACGGGAGGTGCGATCCGTGCTCGTGGATACTGGAGCCGAACTCTCCTGGATTCCCGCTGCAGTTCTCGAATCGCTCGGAGTCACGCGGTATAAGAGTGAGCGATTCCGTCAGGCAACTGGCTCAATTGTCGAACGTTGGATCGGCGGAGCGGCTCTCCACGTGGCAGGAAAGAAAACCCACGATGACGTTGTCTTCGGCGAGCCAACCGACCTGGTGATCCTCGGCGCGCGAACCCTCGAAGGACTGAACTTCCGAATCGATCCCGTGACTAGGCAGTTGGTGGACGCTGGTCCTGCCCCGGCAGCGGTGGCCTAGCGCGCGCCCGATAGACGCGATACGCCAGCCACAGCATCACCACGCCGAACACCAACAGCACGAGCCCCCACCACAGGTTCACGTTGATCCCCAGCGAGCGCTGGTAGATCGCCGGGTCCGACACCAGGCCGTACACGATCAACACGACGCCGAAGATCGTGAACATGCCGCCGATCGGAATCCGCAGGTCGAGCTGCATCATTACCAGAAGATCACGTTGAGAATGGCGGACACCACGAGCACGGCGATCCCGAGCGTCACCGGCCGTTTCCACCAGATCATGTGCCCTTCGTCAATCCTCGGCGTGAGCGAGTACACCAGGCCGCGCAGCTCCTCATCAGTTTTGGTGCGCCTCGTAAGCAGAGAAACGACGATCGTGGTGATGAAGCACCCGGTCCACGCGAATATCGCAGTCCAGAAGTTCAGCGCCATTTCGCTTGGATAGATGTGCAGCGCGGTGCCCAGGAAGCCGCCATGAATTCCCGGGCTCGCCCCTTGCGGCAGCGTGAGCCCGTAATGCAGCGCCGCCGTGATCGTCCCAGTGAGGAGCCCGCAGAACGCGCCGTGTCCGGTCGAGCGCTTCCAGAACATCCCGAGCAGGAATGTCGCGAACAGCGGGCCATTCACGAACGAGAACACGAGCTGCAGAATGTCATTGATGTTGTTGAATCGCGTCGCGGCGTACGCGGCGACGACACTGGCGAGAATCCCGAAGACGGTCGCCCCGTGGCCCACCCGCAGATAGTGACGGTCGGTCTGGCCCGGGCGGATGTAGGTCTGATAGATGTCGTAGGTCCACACGGTGTTGAACGCCGTCACGTTGCCCGCCATGCCCGACATGAACGAGGCCATCAGCGCGGTAAGGCCCAGTCCCAAGAGGCCCGTCGGCAAGTAGTGGGCGAGCAGCATCGGAATCGCGAGGTTGTAATTCGGGTGCCCGTCGCTCCCGATCGGCAGAAACCCGCCGCGCGTGGCGTGCAGGCCGATCGCCAGCATGCCTGGCAGAATCACGAGCAGCGGCATGAACATCTTGGGCCACGCCGCGATCAGTGGAGTACGGCGCGCCGCCGTCATTGACCCAGCGGCCATCGCGCGCTGCACCACGAGGAAGTCGGTACACCAGTAGCCGAACGACATCGCGAATCCCAGCCCCATGATCAGGCCGAACCATTCGATGCCCATCGGATTACTCGTCGGCGTGCCGGTGTACTGCCAGGAGTGCGTCCACGCACCCGGCTCGAAGCCGGCGTTCGTCGCGACGACGGTCAGCTTGCTCGTCAGCCCTTCCCAACCCCCGATGTCCTTCAGGCCGAGCAGCACCAGCGGCAGGAAGCCGAGCACGATGAGAAAGAACTGCAGCACTTCGTTGTAGATCGCGGACCTGAGACCGCCGAGAAAGATGTACGCCAGGACGATCACGCCCGTCACCACGATGCTCGCGTGAAAGTTCCAGCCGAGCACCAGCTCGAGCAGCTTGGCGAGCGCGTACATCGAGATTCCCGACGAGAACACCGTCATGATCGCGAAGGTGATCGCGTTCAAGCCTCTCGTCTTTTCGTCGAAGCGCAGCTTGAGGTATTCCGGGACCGAGCGGGCGCGCGAGCCGTAGTAGAACGGCATCATGAACAGCCCGACGAACACCATGGCCGGCATCGCGCCGACCCAGTAGAAGTGGCTCGTCATGATGCCGTATTTGGCGCCCGACGCGGCCATGCCGATCACTTCCTGCGCGCCCAGATTGGCGGAGATAAACGCGAGGCCGGCGATCCACGCTGGAATCGACCGGCCCGAGAGGAAGAAGTCTTCGCTGCTGCGAACGAAGCGTCTCAGTGCCCAGCCGATGCCGAGCACGAAGACGAAATAGATGATCAGGATGGCGTAATCGATCCCGCCAAGGCTGATTTGTCGCAGTTAGTGCGATCCCTTCGTCTTGATTTCGATGACGCCGTTGGATCCGCGCACACCGTAAATCGACGCGTCGGCGCCCTTGAGCGCCTTGATCGACTCGACGTCGTTCGCGCTGAGCCACGACAACGTCCCGGTCCGCACTTCCATCGGGACGCCGTCGATGACGAACAGCGGCTCCTGGCCCGAATAGAAGGACGTCGGTCCCGCGAACCGCACGACGATGCCGCCACCGGGTGCGGAATAAACGGTGACGCCGGAAATCCTGCCTGCCAGCATCTGATCGAGCGACTGCGCTCCCTGCCGCGCGTCTTCATCGGACCGCACTTCGTTCGGGGCCGGCGGGGGCGGCGCGGCCCGTGGCGCGGGGCCTTCTGCGCTTTCCCTGTTCCGCGAGCAGGCGAGCATCAGGACTACGGAGACGATGGCCAAGATTTTCATATGCCCCCCTGTTTACCTCAATATGCCGAATCTGAACGCGGTACGCGAACGGTACTCCGTTCCGGGCCGGAGAATCGTGGAGGGAAACGACGGCCGGTTGGGCGAGTCGGGAAAGTGCTGCGTCTCGAGGCACAAACCTCGGCTGTAACCGGTGTAGAACTGCATCCCGGGCTCCGTCGTGTGGACGTCGAGCGTGCGTCCTGACTTCGGCTCGACGACCCGTACGCCTCCGTTCAACACGAAATTGTGGTCGTAGTTCCCTCCGCGCC
>JBLNGI010000025.1:0-11281 GCA_050264615.1 Gemmatimonadota bacterium | reverse complement strand
TCGATCACGAGGATCCGCTTGGGTCCGACGGCAGTCGCGATCATGCGGGGAGCTCGATGACGACGCGCGTGCCCGCGCCGGCGGTGGGCGCCGTCTCATCGATGAATGCGCGGCCGTGGTGCAACGACGCCAGCTCGCGCACGACCGCGAGTCCGATGCCGCTGCCAGCGACTGCCGAGTCGCGGTCGCGCTCCATCCGCCAGAACCGTAGCCACACGCGCTCGCGATCTGCACGCGGGATGCCCGGTCCGCCGTCATCGACCCACAGCCGCGCCGCGCCGTTCTCGCGCGCAGCGCCGATGCGGATTTCCTGTCCCGCGGGCCCGTACTTCACGGCGTTGTCGAGCAGGTTGAGCAGCATCTGGCGCACGGCGCCGGGATCCGCCGGCACGATCAGATCCTCGGGCACGGACGCGACGAGCGTGGCGCCGCGCGCCGCGGCAAGCGGCGCAAAGCCGTCGATGACTTCCTGCACGAGGGGCGCCAGCCGCGTCGGCTCCGGCGTGATGTGCGTCGTCTGGCGCTCGGACCGCGCGAAATGCAGCAGGTTCTCGACCAGGTGCGTGAGCCGGCGCGCTTCCTGATCGATGATCGCGAGTGAGCGGCGCCGCTCGTCGTCGGAGCGCACCCGCCCCAGGGTCAGCGTCTCGGAGAACATGCGGATCTGCGCGAGCGGCGTGCGCAGCTCGTGCGACACGCCGGAGATGAAGTCGCTGCGCAGCCGCGCCAGTTGCGACTCACGGCGCAGCTGGAACAGCGCGCTCCCGATCAGGATCGCGGTGAGCCCCAGCAGGCTGAGAATGAGCGGGAGGCGTGAGCGTGGCAGCCCTCCGATGATCAGCTGATCGGCCACGGCCGCCCGCAGCGTGGTATGCGCGAACAGATCGCCCACGTCCGTGCCCAGCGTGTCGCGCGCGGTGTACGGAGAGTTGTACTGGACGGCGGAACGGTAGACCTCCACGCCGAACCGATCGGTGATGATCACCGATCCCATCGAGTCGTACTGCACACCGCCGGTGAGAGGACGGGGGAGCAGCGGAAACTTCTCCGCCCCTTGCTGTACGAGCGGCCGTAGCGCCGCGGGCTTGGCCTCGAATCCGATCGCCGTCCGGAAGGCGCCCTCGGCGTCGCGCAGCATCGTGTACACGAGGTAGCGACGCTCGCCGCCCGGCTGGCCGAGCACCGAGCCCATGTACCACATGGTGTCGTAGACGGTCCGTGCGTGCATCGGCAGCGTGTCGGTCATCCACTGACGTACCTGCGCCGGCACCGCTTGTCCGGACGTTTTCAATTCCCGGGTCTTCAGATCCATCAGGAACGTGTACCGGATGTACGGCGCGAGCAAAAACTTGCGGTCCATGGGATCGAAGTGGAGTTCCCCGGGGCCGAGCAGCTTGTGTGGGCCTGCTTCATGCGCGTGCTGGAGCGCCTTCAGCGGCGGCATGACCGCGTCGAAGATCTCGATCGCGCTGCGCTGCGCCACCCGCGCGGCCGCGAGCGCCGCATAATCGCGCAGCACGCGATCCGCCTGCGCGCGATGGTGGCGCGCGTTGCCGTACGCCTGCACGGCGAGCGCCGCGGCGACGGCGAATACCAACACCAGCAGCACGGCGATGACCGCGCCGCGTCGCACACGGAAACGCGTTGAGGAGGGGAAAACCTTCATGCCCTGAAGAATCCCTCCTGGCCGCTCACCCGGCAACACTCGGCGAAGTCGACCGGACCGTTCTCTAACAAAGCTCGCACGCCCCGGTCACCTGCACCGAAGCGTGCGAGCGTACATTGGATCTCGTAGGTCGCGGTCCAAGTGTCGACGGCCACTTGGCCCGGCCTCGCCAGCCCGGAGCGCAGCGCGTGGCTCCGGGTTTGGTTTTTCTAGCGGTGGGCCATCGCGGGGACGACCTTCATCTTCCCCAGCTGGTCCGCGAGCCGCTCAGCGATGATCCCCAGCACGCAGCCGATCAGGAGTGGGACCGCAACCTTGATCCCGGCTTGCAGCGACGCGGTGTTGATCCTCAGGCCCGCCGTGACCGCTGCGCCAGCTAACGCCGCCGGTGCATAGGTGAGTACCTGATGGAAGCGCGCCTGGTAGACCATCCCAAAGACGACCAGACCGAACGCCAGCGCGCTCATGATCCCCGCAGCGCCCGGATCGAGCGCGTTCTTGAGCGCAAGATAGATCAGCGCCCACACCACGCCCGAGACCGTGCCCGCAGCTGACTTCTGTAGGCCGGCCGTGCCGCCGCCCGCGCCCACGAAGCAGGCGAGACCAACCCAGGCAGGCCACAGCTCAAAATTGAGTTTGGTGAGATGGGAAACCGCGGCCCACACGGCCGCTATGATCCCCAGACTGAGTGCCTTAGTCGTTGACGCGCACATCTAGGCCTCCCGAAAAGGGGGAAGAATCGGCGCCAACATAATGAACGGGGGGTCTGCGGTGCAACGCTTTTTGGCTAAACCCGTTGAATTACATAGGCTTCCATGGCGTAGTACTCAGGCAGGCCGAGGCGGTCCGCCCGGGCGGCAGTCTCCAGATTCCGGGCCTCCACCCGCTGCCAGAACTCCCGTTCATCGTATCCGGGGAAGGGGGCAGTGTCCTTTTGCGATTGGTGGCGGAAGATCGCCAGGACTTTGGCGTGCAATTCGTCCTGCGACAGCGGCACGAGCACGTCGGCGTCGGTGAGTGACCACTCCTGCCACGCGCCCCGATACAGCCAGACCTCCGGACGCTGTGCGGCCTGGTAGCGCGCGAGCGCCTGCTCGATCGCCGCTTTGCACGTGCGGTGCGTGCCATGCGGATCGGAGAGATCGCCGGCCACGAAGATCAGATCGGGCCGCGTCTCTTGGATCACCTTCAACACGATCGTGATGTCGTTCTCGCTCAGCGGCCGCTTGCGCACCTCACCGGTCTGGTAGAAAGGCAGATCGAGGAACCGCGCGGCGCCGGGTGGAATGCCGACCGCCGCCAGCGCCGCAATCGCCTCGGACTCGCGAATGAACTTCTTGAGATTCTGCACCACGGGGATGTCGACGTCCCCCGGCGCCTTCTGCTCCATCCCCGCGTTCACGGTGGCCCGTGCGCGACGCAGGACGCCGGCATCGAGGTCGAGCGCGCCGGCGGCGCGCTCCACGAAGTCGAGATGGCGTGTGACGTCGTGGTCGAACACGGCGATGTTGCCGCTCGTCATGTACGCCACGACGATCTGGTTCTCGTTCTCCCACAGCTTGCGAAGAATCCCGCCCATGGAGATGACGTCGTCGTCGGGATGGGGCGAGAACACGAGCACCCGCTCGTGCGTCGGCAGCTTGGCGCGGCCCCGGATCTTGTCGCGCAGCCGGTTGAACACCTGGCCATTGATGGGACCCGCCGAGCCGGCGCGCGCGAGCAGCGGGCTGAGCTGGTTCTCCGCGTAATCCTTGGCGGAGAGCTTGAGCACCGCCTTGCTGCAGCGCTCCGCGAGCCACACGACCGCGCGCTCCGTCATGGACGGCGTCCAGTCGACGCCCTCGAGCAGCCACGGGGTCTTGATCCGCGTGAGCTCGGCCGCGGCCGGGAGGTCGAGGTAGACCGCGACGTTGGGATGCCGCTGCAGGAACGTCGCCGCGACGTCGGTCGAGATCTCGCCTTCGACAGCGCGCGCGACGATTCCCGACTTGTGCTCGCCCGTGGCGAGCAGCGCGACCTCTTTCGCATCCAGAATCGTCGCGACGCCCATCGTGATCGCTTCGCGCGGCACGTTCTCGACGCCGAAGAAATCGGCCGCGGCGTCTTTGCGGGTCAGCGTGTCGAGCGTGACGATGCGCGTGCGCGAGGTGGCGTCCGAACCGGGCTCGTTGAAGCCCACGTGCCCCGTCTTGCCGATGCCGAGCAGCTGGAAGTCGATGCCGCCGGCGGCGCGAATCGCTTCCTCGTATGCCGCGCAGGCCTCGGCGACCCGCTCGCGCGGCGTGGTGCCGTCGGGGATGTGCACGTTCTCCTTCGCGATGTTCAGATGCGCGAAGAAGTTCTCCCACATGTAGCGGTGATAGCTGTGCGGGCTCTCGGGCGACATCGGGTAGTACTCGTCGAGATTGAACGTGAGGACCCGCGCAAAATCGACATCGCCCGCCTGGTGGCGGCGAATCAGCTCTTCGTAGACGCCGAGGGGGGTGCTGCCGGTCGCGAGCCCGAGGACGACCCGGCCTTTGGCTCGCGTCTCGCGGTGAATGACCTCGATGATCCGCTCGGCCACGAGCGCGGCCAGGTCCTCATGCTCGTGGAGAATGACGGTGCGAAGGCGCTCACGATCGCGAGCGCTTTCGATGGTTGGGATGGTGCGCGGCGGGGCGTCAGCCTTCGGCGTCAAACCTTCACCTCGATGGCCGCTCCCCGCTTGTAGCGCACGTACAGGAACGCCATGGGGACGATCAGCATGCCTGCGGCGATGATCGTGAGCCCCAGCAGCACGGCGGAGAGCAACACCGCCTGTTGCGACGCCTGCGCCGCGTGGAACATCGCCGAATCCTGCCTCGCCAGCAGCACGATCATCGCCTCGCGTGCCTGGGTCCCGGCGGCGGGCCCGGCGCTCGTCAGGCCGAGCAGCACGTTCTGGACGAGATCCCGCTCCCGCTCATCCTGCATGGTGTTGGCCAGGCCGGCGAGCTGGACCCGCAGCTCGCGTCCCAGGCTGTCGCGCTGCGCGATGGCTTCGGGCCGGCTATAGGCGGCGTCGGTCGACGTCGACATCTGGCGCCACACCTCGAGACCGGCGCTGTAGCGGTGCAGCGTTTCCACCGTCGTGGCCCCGTGCGTCACCGTCGTGGCCGCCTCTCGCAGGGAGAGGATCAGCCAAAGCCCGATCACCAGGGCCAGCGCCAGCGTGAAAGCGCTGAGCGTCACCGCGACGCCTGGACGGATGAACGTGTAATCCTTCATCGCGATGGCAAACGACGACCGGCCGACCGACGGCCGGGAGGGGAAACCCGAAGGAGGATTAGTCATGGGGCCCACGCTAGTCTCGGCTTGCAAGGGTGTCAATGAGCTTGACGACGGTGACTGGAGGCACAACTTCTACGGTTGCGCCCCCCGCAACTCACCCGACGCCTCCCAATTTCACGATTGGGAATGCCAGGAGGAGATCGTTGACCGCAGCAGCCAGTCGAGGGGACGCGGGTGAGGTTCTGCGTCAGGTCAGTGCGCTCGTGGGCCGGCCCGTCGTTCTGTGGGAAGTCACCGGTGCACACGAAGCCGTTCCCCGCGCCACCAGCGTACCCGATCTCCAATCCCCCACGCCCACGTTGGACCTCGGCGCGACGCTGCGCCGCTGGAACGTCGCGATTCCCATCGGATCCCACTGGGTGGGCTCGCCCGGCGAGACGCCGGACGCGTGGATTGTGGCGCCGGTTCGCTCGCGCGCGCCCGCGCCGCCGCCGGGTGGCCGCGAACGCCGGAGCCGCGAGCGGCTCGCGCTGGAGTTGGCAGGCCTCGCGCTCGGGGCGATCGCCGGCCCGATGCAGGATGCCGGCGGGGTGTCCCCCGGAATCCTGGCGCACCAGGCGAGCAATCCGCTGACGGCCGCTCGCGCCGGTCTGCAACTGTCCATGGAGTCGATTGGCCGCTGGGTCGACCTCGCCCCGGATCGGCGCCTCTCTCTTCTGGACGATCTCGGGCAGGTGCTCGATGACATCGACCGCACGACGGAGCTGTTGCGCGCGGTCCGCGAGCGCGGCACGACGCGCGGGGCGACGCCGGCGGGCCGGCCCGAGCGTTTCGATGCGATTCGGGTGATTCGCTCGTGTCTCACGCTCGAGCGCCGGCTCCTGCGGGATCGGGCCATCGACCTCGAGTTCACCACGACCCTCGAGTCGAGCTATCTGCGCGGCGATCCGAACGCGCTGTTCGACCTGCTCGTGAACCTGGTCCGCAGCGCGGCGGAAACGAGCGGTGAAGCGCCGTCTCCGGTGACGGTGCGGCTCGAGCGGAAAGGCAAGGATCTCGAGCTCGTCGTCCGCGGCCGCGGCGCGGGCGCCAACCTCGCCAAAGCCCGGAGTGTTGCGGAAGAAACGTTCGGTGGTCGATTGACCGTCGACTCCGCCCTCGCTACCGGAACGACGTTCACGATCGCGCTGCCGCTTCCGCCGCAGCGCGAAGCGGACCGAAAAACCTAAGCCGCGAGCAGCGCCTGCAGGTCGAGTGGCCGCGTGTGCATCTGGATGTTGCCGTCCGGACCGCGCGGCCATTCGCTTTCAGGCCGGTCGCGATACAGCTCGATGCCGTTGCCGTCGGGATCACGCAGATAGATCGCCTCGCTCACGCCATGATCGGAAGCGCCCTCGAGTGGGATGCGGTGCTCGAGAACGCGCCGCACGGCTGCGGCAAGCGCGGCCCGATCAGGAAAGAGGATGGCAAAGTGGTACAGCCCGGTGGTCCCCGGCGGTGGCTGTGGCGCCCCGCGACCGGCCCACGTGTTCAGGCCGATGTGATGATGATAGCCGCCGGCCGCGACGAAAACGGCGTCACGCCCGTAGCGCGACGTGACTTCGAACCCCAGGACATCTCGGTAGAAGGCGAGAGAACGGTCGAGATCGCTGACCGTCAGGTGCACGTGGCCGATTTTGGTCCGAGGGTCGATCGTCATTGTTCACCTCCAGAACACCCGGGGGTTCCCCGGTTACATTTCCCACCATGACCCAAGCCAAGATTCCTACGCCAGTCAACGAGCCCGTCCTCTCCTATGCGCCCGGAAACCGCGAACGCGTCGAGCTGAAGCAGGCGCTCAAGGATCTCAGCGGCCGCCAGATCGAAATTCCCGTCGTGATCGGCGGGAAGGAAGTCCGCACCGGTAAGACGGTCAATGCGGTGATGCCCCACTGCCATCGGCACGTGCTGGCCAAAGTCCACCAGGCGGGGCCCGAGGAGATCGCGAACGCCGTCAAGGCAGCACGCGAGGCATGGCGGGACTGGTCAACGTGGAGCCTGGCGGACCGGGCCGGTGTGTTCCTCAAGGCCGCCGACCTCCTCGCGACACGCTGGCGCGCAATGGTGAACGGCGCGACGATGCTCGGACAGAGCAAGACGGCGTTCCAGGCGGAGATCGACGCGGCGTGCGAGCTGATCGACTTCTGGCGCTTCAACGTGCACTACGCCGAGCAAATCCACGCGGTCCAGCCGATCTCGGCGCCGGGCACCTGGAATGCGCTGGAGTATCGCGGCCTCGAAGGGTTCGTCTACGCGATCACGCCGTTCAATTTCACGTCGATCGGCGGCAACTTGTCGACGGCGCCGGCCATCATGGGGTGCACGGTCGTCTGGAAGCCGGCCGCCACCGCGTCGTACTCGAACTACCTCCTCTTCAAGCTGCTCGAGGAAGCAGGGCTGCCGCCCGGCGTCATCAACTTCGTGCCGGGCTCCGCCACGCAGATCAGCGAGCGACTGCTCGGCGATCGGCACCTCGGCGGGATTCACTTCACCGGATCGACCGAAGTCTTCCAGACGCTGTGGCAGCAGGTGTCCGCGAATCTGAAGAGCTACGCCGACTATCCCCGGCTCGTGGGGGAGACGGGCGGCAAGGACTTCATCCTCGCGCATGCGAGCGCCGACGTGGATGTGCTGGCCACGGCGCTGGTGCGCGGCGCGTTCGAGTACCAGGGACAGAAGTGCAGCGCGGCTTCGCGCGCCTACGTGCCCGAATCGATCTGGCCCAAGGTGCGCGATCGCGTACTCGCCCTGCTCGCCGAGGTTCATGTCGGCGACCCGACGGATTTTCGCAACTTCCTGGGCGCGGTGATCGACAAGAAGGCGTTCGACAAGATCAAGCAGTACATCGACGCCGCGCGGAGCGATCCCAAGGTGAAGATTCTGTTCGGCGGCGATTGCGACGAGAGCGACGGCTATTTCGTACCGCCGACGCTGCTCCAGGCGCAGGATCCGTATTACCGGACGATGTGCGAGGAGATCTTCGGGCCGGTGCTGTCGGTGTACGCCTACCCGGACCGGCAGTGGCGCGAGACGCTCGAGCTGGTCGACGGGACGTCGCCCTACGCGCTCACGGGCGCCGTGATCGGTCAGGATCGTGCCGCGCTGAATGAAGCATCGGCCGCGCTCCGGTACGCGGCGGGCAACTTCTATCTCAACGACAAGCCGACTGGTGCGGTGGTGGGACAGCAGCCGTTCGGCGGCGCGAGGGCCAGCGGCACGAACGACAAGGCCGGCAGCTTGCTCAACCTGATCCGCTGGACCAGCGCCCGGACGATCAAGGAGAACTTCGTGCCGCCCAGGGATCCGTGGTATCCGTTCATGGCTGAGTCTTGACGCGTCCACCCATCTTGGTACTGGTGCTGGCAGGAGCGTTCCTGCTCCTGGTCACCTCGCTCCTGATCGGCTCGTTCTCAGAACCCGACTTTCCGCCATACCAGCTCGGCCCGACCGGCGACAGCGTGTACACGCTCGACGCGTCCAGCGGCGAGCGCTGGCGGTATTTTGACTTTGCGCGGCGGGCGGTCGTCGACTCCGGAGCGTGGGACGTCGCGTTTCGCCGCAACCACATGATCACGGCGCCTGAGGTTGGCGCGCGCGACCTCGGTCCGGTGAGCTTCGATTCAGTGAGGGAGGTGCCCGGCGACGGCTACGCGCAGACTCAATTCGGGGGGGACAGCACGAATCCCGCGATTGGGAAGTGGTACTCCTACAGCATGCTCTCCCATCTGCTCACGACCAAGCAGCACGTGTACGCGATTCGCACCGCCGATGGCCGGTTCGTAAAGCTCCAGGTGCTCGCCTACTACTGCCGCGACGTGGGAGCTGCCTGTTATACGGTGCGCTACAAAGCAACGCGCCCCCGGGCGACTGAGTCGCCGGGGGGCACGGAGGACACGGATTAGCGTGGACCCAGCAGTTATTTGGGGGGCGGCAGGATCTTGAACATCCCCGTCCCGCACACCGGACAGACACCTTTGAGCGCGGGGCGGCCGTTGGCCATCTTCACCTGCTGGGCGTTCGAGATCTTCCGTTTCGCCTTACACTTCACGCAGTAACCTTCATCTGCGGCCATTGGGCTCTTTCCCTTTGCCATTGTCGGTCGCTCCTCCAGTTCAGGGGCACGGTGTCGGGGGGAACGGGAAGCTGCAAGCGCCAGACAACATAATAAGGCGGTGCTAGGCGAGGGGAATTTGGCCGTCCTGGAAACCATTCCGTTTGTGCGTTCCGTCACAGAACGGCTTCGTCGCCGAGCCCCCACATCTGCACAGCACAACGACTTCCGCCGGTTTGCCGTCCTTGCGGGGTGGGGGGGTCAAAACCTTCCCCTCGGGCGTCACGATTCGCACCGGACCCTCGATAATAAGGGGCCCGTTGACCTTGGGGATGATGGTCACGTCGCTCATGAGGCCCAATATAGGGGCACGCATGTACCGGAGACGGGGTACTTTCCCGCGTGCGTGGCCTCGTAGTCCTCTTCGCCGCTGTCACGACAGCCTGCCTCGCCGAGCGCGGGCCATTTACCAACCGCATGGCCCAGTCTGGTACGAGCTACCTGGCGCGGGCGGCACGTCAGCCGGTCAACTGGCAGCCGTGGGGCCCTGAGGCGTTCGCGCTCGCGTCCCGACTCGAGCGGCCCATGCTCCTTTACGTCGGCAACGACGCGTGCCACTGGTGCGTGGAGACCGACCGCGCCATCTACACGAACCCTGAGATCGGCTCCCTCATCAATGCGCTGTTCGTGCCGGTTCGGGTGGACCGCGACGAGCGCCCCGACGTCGCGCAAAACTACCAAACCGCGATCGAACGTCTCGCGGGGTTGCATGGCTGGCCGCTCACCGTGTTTCTGACCGCCGATGGGTCGCCGTTCTTCGGCGGAACCTATTTCCCCGCCGACGATCCGGTCACGGGCCGCGGACTGAAACAGCTGTTGCCCGAGATCGCGAAGCGGTATCGCGACGAGCGCCCGTTCATCGTGCAGCAGGCGGCACGGATGCGGCAATTCATGCTCACGGGTGGGGGCGAGGCGCCCGGGGTGCTTCGCGCCTCGCTGCTCCGCGACGGCATCGCCAGGGTCGCGCGCGATCTCGACGACGCCGTCGGGGCGGGGATGACGGGAAACAGCGTCACCCATGTCGAGGCGGCGTCGCTGCTGCTCACGGAGTACGCCCGCTTTCGGGACACCAACGCCCTCGCCGTGGCGCGGCGCGCGCTCGACCTGATGCTCGATACCGCGAACGTAGCCGCCGCGGACGACGCGTCCCAGCCGGTGCGTGCGGCGCTGATCGGCGCGCTGGCCAAGGCGTGGGTCGTGACGGGCGAAGCGCGCTACCGCGATTCGGGCCGTGCGCGTCTACGCGCGGTGGCACGTGAGCTCCCCGATGTGGCGTCGCTTGCCGGCGACGCGGTGTTCGCCGATCAGCAGGCGTTCATCATGGAGAACGCGATGCTCGCAGCCGCGACGCTGGGTGAAGCGCCGGTGGAGACGCGCGCGCGAGCCGCGTTCGACATATTGCTGCAGCGCTCCTACGCGCGGGGCTGGGGGGTGCGCCACACGGTTGGCGGCGGGCAATCGCCCTCCGGAACCACACCGCCCGGCCTGTTGCAGGACCAGGTGCAGGTGGCATCCGCCTGCCTGGCGGCACACCAGCTGACCGGCGACCGGCGCTACCTCGATATCGCGATCGATCTCGCCGCCATTCTCGAGCACCGCTACGCCGATCCCCTCGGCGGCTACTATGATGCGGTCGAACCCTCCGCTTCCGGACAGCCGGGATCACCCACGGTGCTGGGCGACCGCACGAAGCACGTCTTCGACGATATGCTTCCGGGGGCGAATGCCGCCGCGGCCGCCTTCCTCGCCCACCTCGCGGTCGTGACCCACGACCTCGCCTACCGGCGTCGAGCACAGGCGACCCTGGAGGCCTTTGCCGGCAGCATGACGACCGCCGGCATTCGCGCCACGACTTTCTTTGCCGCTGCTCGCGAAACGCTTGGAAATCCGTGACGTTGGCCCCCCCGCGGGGGTCACTCAACAGGTGAACGACAGCCTCACCGACGTCGAGGTAGTCGCCCGGGGTCTGGGCGGCGATGGCGAGGCGTTCGGGATTCTCATCCGGCGCTACGAGCCGGGGTTACTACGCTTCGCTGCGCGAATGCTCGGCAATGCCGATGCCGGGGCCGATGCGGTGGCTGAGAGTCTCGTGCGTGCGTACCGGCATTTGGGACAATGCCGCGATCCCGGCCATCTGCGGAGCTGGCTGTACAGGATCACCGGCAATCGTTGCCGCAGCCATCTGGCGCGGAAACACATGAGCGACGTCCCGC
>JBLNGI010000024.1:0-12029 GCA_050264615.1 Gemmatimonadota bacterium | reverse complement strand
GAGCCAGCGCCTGCCCGATGACGTGGGCAGGACCGACGCGTCGAGATTCGCTACGACCATGTCGTCACCCAACGCCCGCGACTCTGCGATCAGGTCACCATAGGGGTCGAGCACCATCGCGTTGCCGGTGCGGATTTCATCGTCGTCTGGTCCGATGCCGTTGCTGAACAGCAGAAACATGCCGTTGTCGTGCGCCCGACTCGGGAGCCAGCGCATGAGCCACGCCCGGCCTTTGGGCCCGCACAGCTCCGCCGCGCACGCCGCGGGATCCTCACGGCGACGGGCCCAGATCGCGGGGTCGATCGGCTTCATGCCCCGCGGGCTCAGCGAGTTACACCCGCCCGTCTGGTGCGGCGCGAGCAGGACCTCGGCACCCAGCAGCGCCGTGGCGCGGGCGTTCTCGACGATGTTGTTGTCGTAGCAGATCAGCACGCCCACGCGGCAACCATGCGGCGTGTCGAACACGGTGTAGCGGTTCCCCGCGCAAATGTTCGGGTGCTCGAAGACGTGCAGCTTGCGGTGGACCGCCCACGCCCCATCCGGCATGGCGACGACATAGGCGTTGTAGACGCGGCCATCCGGCGCGCGCTCCAGCAACCCCGCGCCGATCGTCATCGCGTGTTCCCGCGACAGGTCCAGGAGGTCTCGCGTCGACGGCCCGTCGGGGACCGGCTCGGCCAGGGCCTCGAAGGCCGTGCGCGAGAGCTTGCGCACGTGCCAGTAGCCCGTGAGGCACATCTCCGGAAACGCGATCATCACCACACGCGCGCGGGCGGCCTCCGTCACGAAGTGGCGGACGCGGCCGAAGTTGTACGTCTTGTCGCCCGCAGCGTGCTGAAACTGGACTGTCGCCACACGGATGTCGCGCATAGAGCCTACCTCCCATGATCCCCGAAGCGGCCTTCACTTCCGCCCTGAGCGCCCAGTCCCTAGGGATCGTCGCGTGTCCCGCTGGCAGAGGTCTTGACTGCAACTTAACGGCGTTATATGTTCTCACGCAGTTATGGCTAACCGATCATCGACATCCCCCAGCCTCAAGCGCCGCGAGCGGGAGCGAGCCGATTTGCGAAACCGGATCCTCGACGCCGCGCGCGAAATGTTCGTCAAGGACGGCTACGAAGCGACCACGATGCGTGCGATCGCCGACCGCATCGCGTACACACCGACCGCGATCTACCACCATTTCCGGAATAAGGAAGCGCTCTTGATCGAGCTCACGACCCAGGACTTTGGTGCGCTCGCTCAGGCCTTCCAAAAGCTAGCGGAGGTGACGGATCCCGTGGAGCGGCTGCGGCGCACGGGGCAGGCGTACATCGAGTTTGGCCTCAGCCACCCGATGCACTACCGGCTGATGTTCATGACCCCGCACCCGAGCGTGAAAGACCCCGGGGACACTACGCACGGCGATCCCAGTCAGGACGCGTATGCCTTCCTTGTACAGTCGTGCACGGAGGCGATCGCGGCTGGCCGCTTCCGCCCCGAGTTTCAGGATCCGGAGCAGGTGGCCCAGCTGCTCTGGTCCGGTTGTCATGGACTCGTGTCGCTGCACATCGCCAAGGCGCACGACGACTGGGTGGAATGGCGCGATGTGCGCGCGACCGCCGGCCGACTCCACGACGCGATGCTGCACGGCCTGGCGCGACAGGGCGGGAACTCATGACACGATTCGCCCTGTTCAATCAACGACAGCGCAAGTTCCCGTTTTTTTTTACAAGTGAGTTAACAGTGTTAACAATGGTGACGTTGTTCAGTATCCTTCTCGGCTCGGTGCTCCTATCGAAGCCGCTTGCTGCCCAGCGGCCTGACCCCCTCGGCGGTCTCGTCGCTGAAGCGCTGCGCGCAAACCTGGGCCTCAAGACCGAGCGCCTCGCGGAGCGCCAGAGCGCCGCCGCGGTGCGGGAAGCGCGTGGGTTGTTCCTCCCCTCGCTTACGCTTGCGACGCGGTACTCGCGGCTCGACGGCGTGCCGAATCTCGGCGACTTCGTGAATCCGGCCTACTCTGCACTTAACCAGATCATTGGCCAGAATCGTTTCCCGACGAACCTCGACATCACGCTGCCCCAGCGGCACGACTCTCATCTCGAGCTGCGCCAGCCGCTGTTCAACGCGTCGATCTTCGCGAACTACTCCGCGGCCAAGGGCCGCCACGACGGCCAAAGGTACGCCCTCGGCGCGGCGGCGCGCCGGCTGGCGGCCGATGTCCAGATCGCATATCTGAATGAGGCGAGTGCGCGACGCGCCGTCGAGATCTACGCGGCCTCCCTCGCACTGGTCCGAGAAAACGAACGCGTCGCCGAGCGGCTCGCGGCGGCAGGGAAGGCCACGCCCGAGGCGATATACCGCGCGCGCGCGGACCGCAGCGACATCGAGCAGAAATTTGCGGAAGCCCGCCAGCGCGATGCCGCCGCCGCGCGCGTCGTCAACCAGATTCTACGTCGCCCGCTCGACGCACCGGTCGATTCGATCGCCGACGGCGCGCTCGACCTGCCGCTGACGATCGGTCCGGACAGCGCCGTCGCCCTCGCGTTCCAGCGGCGCGAAGAGTTGCACCAGGTGGATGCGGGCATTCGGACCGCGCAAGCCGGCGTGCGTGCCGCCACGGCGGCGTTTTTGCCGAGCGTTTCGCTCGGATTCGACTACGGTGTGCAGGGCCGGGACGTCGCGTTTGTGGCGAGTCAGGACTACTGGGTCGCTTCGATCGTGGTGTCGTGGAACCTGTTCAACAGTGGACGTGACCTCGCCCGCCGGGCGGAAGCGCGTTACGAAGTCGAGCGCGCCCGAACCCTCCGCCAGGACATCGAAGATCGGATCGCCCTGGAGGTGCGGGTCGCATACGACGCCGCCGTCGTGGCCCGCGAGGCGATCGCCACCGCGAACGATCGCGTCGAAGCGGCGCGCCGCACGTTCGAGCTGGTTCGCCGCCGTTACGAAGAAGGTGTCGCGAGTCCGATCGAGCTGGTCGACGCGCGGACCTCGTTGACCTCCGCCGAACTCAATCGTGCCGTCACCACCTATGGATACGCCATTCACTACGTGGAGCTCGAGCGAGCGGCAGCCCTGCGCGCGCTCGATTTCTGAGACAAGGAGCAGAGTCATGCCTCGCACCTCCTTCATACTGCTCGTCACACTTGCCCTCGCAGCCTGCGGACGGGGCCGCGCCGACGCGCCGCCGGCTCACGACGCCGTCCCGGTCCGCGTGGCGCCCGTCACGCTCGATCGCGTCGCGCGGTCGGTCGCCGCAACCGGCGTCCTGGGCCCGAAAGAAGAGGTGCCGCTCGGCTTCAAGATTGGCGGCGTCATCGGGCGGATCCTCGTGGACGAGGGTCAGACGGTTCACGCGGGTGATACGCTGGCCGCGCTCGATTTGAGCGAAATCGACGCCGGCGTCACGCGAGCCCGCAGCGCGGCGGAGAAAGCTGAGCGAGATCTCGCGCGAGCCCAACGCCTCTATGACGACAGCGTCGCTACACTCGAACAGGTCCAGAACGCCCAAACCGGCCGTGACGTCGCCGCCGCTGAGCTCGAGACGGCCGCATTCAACCGGCGCTATGCAGTGATCGTCGCACCGGCGGCGGGCGTGATCCTCCGCCGCAACGCGGAGCCGGGTCAACTGGTGTCCTCAGGTACGCCGATTCTCGTGCTCGGCAGCCGCTCGCGCGGCGTGGTGCTGCGTGTCGCGCTGGCCGACCGCGACGTCGTGCGCGTGCATCGCGGCGACCGGGCCACCGTGCGCTTCGACGCGCTCCCCGACGCGGTGCTCGAAGGCATCGTGAACGAGATCGGCGCCGCGGCCGATCCGATGACGGGGACATTCCGGGTCGAAGTGGCGCTCCGCGGAGCGAGTGGACTCGCCAGCGGGCTCGTTGGCCGGGTTGAGATCGTGCCGCAGGCGGCCAGCGAAGTCTCGCTCGTTCCGATCGACGCGGTGCTCGAGGCCGACGGCTCCCGCGCCACCGTGTTCACGCTCACGGCCGACGGCCGGCGTGCCGAGCGTCGCTCGGTGCGGATCGCGTTTCTCGATGGCGACCGCGTCGCGATCGTCTCCGGCCTCGAGGGGGTGCGTCGCGTGGTCACCGAGGGCGCGGCGTATCTGGACGACAGCACGGCCGTGAAGGTACAGCCATGAAACTCACCGAATTCTCCGTCAAGAACTGGCAATTCACGGTCGTGCTCTTCGCGATGCTGGCCGCGCTTGGCATGACATCGCTCCTGACGATCTCGCGGGGTGAAGATCCGCCGATCGACTTCCCGACGTTCACGATCGTGGCCGTGTACCCGGGCGCGAGCGCGGGGGACCTCGAGCGCCTCGTGGTCAAGCAGCTGGAAGACACGCTCCACGGTCTGGACGACGTCCGGAGCATCAGCAGCCACATCCGCCCCGGCGTTGCACGCGTGCAAATCGAATTCGAGCCAAACGAGGATGCCGACAAGAAATACGACGACGTTGTGCGCGAGGTGAACGCGCTGCGCGCCGGCTTGCCTCCCGAAGTGCTGCGCCTCGACATCTACAAGGCGAGCACGCTCGACGTGAACATCGTCCAGGTGGCGCTCGTCGCGCCCCTCGCGTCGTACGCGACGCTCGATTCGCTGGGTGAGGTGCTCGAGGACCAGCTCACGGCACTCCCGGGCGTGCGCACCGCCGAGCGCTGGGGCGCGCCCGAGCGCCAGGTGGATGTGGATCTGGACCTGGGACGGCTCGCGGCGCTGCGGCTCCCCGTGGGCCTCGTGCTCGGGGCCATTGGCGGAGAGAGCGCCGACATTCCGGGCGGCAGCGCCGATGTGGGGCGCCGCAGCTTCAGCGTGCGCTCGTCAGGCAGCTACGAATCGCTCGATCAGGTACGCGGCACCGTGATCCGCGGTGGCAACGGCCGCCTCGTGCACGTGGGCGATGTGGCCCGTGTGAGCTGGGGGTCGGCGGACTCGACGTACCGGGCGCGATTCAACGGCCGGCGCGCCGTGTTCGTCACCGCGACCCAACGGGAAGGCACGACCGTTGGCGTGGTTCGTGACCGTATCTACGCGGCGCTCGCTCAATTCGAGCGGACGCTCCCACCGGGCATCACGCTGCAGCGCGGGTTTGACCAGGCGGCAAACGTCTCGCACCGCCTCGGGCGTCTCGGGGAGGACTTCCTGATTGCGCTGGGACTCGTGCTGCTGACGCTGCTGCCGCTGGGCGGCCGGGCGGCCCTCGTCGTGATGATTTCGATTCCGCTGTCGCTGGCGATGGCCGTGACGGCGCTGAACTGGACCGGGTTCACGCTCAACCAGCTGTCCATCGTCGGGATGGTGATCGCGCTGGGCCTCCTGGTCGACGACTCGATCGTGGTCGTCGAGAACATCACCCGCTATCGGCGGGCCGGGCATTCGCGGATCCAGGCGGCGATCCTTGCCACGCAGCAAATCTGGGTCGCCGTGCTGGGTGCGACGGCGACGCTGATCTTCGCGTTCGTCCCGCTGCTGTTCCTGCCTGGGGGCCCGGGCCGCTACATCCGATCGCTGCCCGTCGCCGTCGTGTTCGCGGTGCTGGCTTCACTCATCGTCTCGCTCACGGTCATTCCGTGGCTCTCGAGTCTCCTGCTGGGCAAGGACGAGGGACCGGAAGGGAATCGCTTCCTGCGAGCGTTCGATCGGGGGATTCACGCGACCTATGCGCCGGTGCTCGACCATGCGCTCAAGCGGCCCGGTCGCACGCTGCTGCTGGCGTCGGCATTTGTGTTGCTCTCGTTCGCGCTGGTCCCGATCGTTGGCTTCTCACTCTTCCCGAAAGCCGAGACGCCGCAGTTTCGGGTGGACATCACGGCGCCCGAGGGTGCGAGCATTGCCGCCACGGACTCCGCGGCGCGCTTCGGCGAGCGTGTGCTCGGCCGGACACACGGCGTGAAGACGATCTACACATCGGTGGGGCACGACAACCCGCGCGTCTACTACAACGTTGCGTCCCGTACGGACGACCCGCGCATCGGACAGTTGTTTGTGCTCCTGGATCACTACGACACCAAGACCACGCCGCCTCTCCTCGACTCGTTGCGCGCCGAGCTGGGGACCTATCCTGGTGCGGAGATTGCGTTACGTGAATTCGAGAATGGCCCGCCCATCGACGCCCCGATTGCGATGCGAGTCGAAGGAGCGGACCTGGATTCTCTGCGCGCGATTGCCGGGCGGGTCGAACGCGTCTTGAGGGCGACGTCGGGCACGGAGTTTGTGACGAACCCGGTCCGGCTCGCGCGCACCGACCTGCGCGTGGCGATCGACCGCGCAAAAGCCGGGCTGCTGGGCATCCCGACTGTGGAGATCGATCGCACCGTGCGGCTGGGCCTCGCCGGTCTCGAGGCCGGGAAACTGCGCGCGGGGGCAGGGGACGCACGACCAATTGTCGTGCGGCTCGCGCGCGCCGGCCGGGCCAGCCCGGACGAGCTCGCGCGCGTGTACGTCAGCTCCTCCAACGGTGCATTGGCGCCGCTGTCGCAGGTCGCGGACATCAGGTTCGAGCGCGCTGTATCCGAAATCCAGCGTCACAACCGGGTGCGAAGCGTTACCGTGACAGCCAACGTGCGGACCGGCTACAACACGGACCGGGTCACGCGCCAGGTGCTGCGTGGCCTGGACCAGGTCGCGCTGCCATCCGGTTATCGCATCGTGCCGGCGGGAGAGATCGAGAGCCGGCAAGACAGCTTCGGGAACATGGGAGGCGCGATCATCGTGGCGACGTTCGTGATCCTCGCGATCCTCGTGCTCGAATTCCGCACGTTCCGCTCGACGCTGATCGTGGCATCGGTCATTCCGCTCGGCATGGCCGGCGGCGTGATCGCGCTGCTGCTCGCGGGGCAAACGCTCTCGTTTGCGGCAACGATCGGGTTCGTGGCCCTGATCGGGATCGAAATCAAGACGTCGATTTTGCTCGTGGACCTGACGAATCGTTTGCGCGTCGAGGGGATGGGTCTTGAGGATGCGATCCGCAGGGCCGGTGAAGTGCGCTTTCTCCCAATTGTGCTGACGAGCCTGACTGCCGTCGGCGGCCTGTTGCCAATCGCGCTTCAGGGGAGCGGGCTCTATGCCCCGCTCGCCTGGGTGATTATCGGCGGGCTCATATCGTCCACGCTGCTCGCGCGGATCGTGACGCCTGTGATGTACCGGGTACTCGCGCCGCACATCGAGGAGGCGCACGCATGAAAGACATCCTGATCACCGGTGGCAGCGACGGCATCGGTCTCGCGGTCGCGAGGCTCCTTGCGGCGGAGGGCGCGCGGCTGACGCTCGTCGCACGCGACGCCGCGAAGCTGCGCGAGGCGATCACCAAGCTTCCAGGGAATGCGCACCACTTCATCGCGGCCGACCTGTCGATTCCGAACGACATCGAGATGCTGGCCCGGCGGCTCAGCGCCAAGCACTACGACGTCCTCATCAACAACGCTGGGCTCGGCAGGTATGGCCGCTTCACCGGCCTCCCGCTCGCGGACCAGCTGCGCATGATGCGGTTGAATATGGAGAGCATAGTCGTGCTGTCGCACGCGTACCTGAGTCAAGCGCAGCCCGGCAACGCGCTCGTGAACACGGCGTCGTTCCTCGCGTACGCTCCGCTCCCCGGGGCGGCTGTGTACTCGGCGACGAAGGCGTTCGTCGCGACGCTGAGCGAACTGCTGTGGTGGGAATACCGGAAGAAGGGCGTGTACGTCCTCGCATTCAATCCCGGGGTCATCACCACCCGATTCCACGCGAGTGCCGGGGGATCAGTAGCCCGGTTTCCCCGCGTGCTGCTGCAATCGCCAGAGGCCGCCGCCCGCGAGCTGCTCGCCGCGCTGCGGAAGCGCACGGCGCCACGCGTCATCACCGGGCTCGCCACCCGAGCGATGGTACGCCTTCAGCGGCTCGTGAGCCGCAAGACGGCGATCAACATGATGGGCACGAGCAGCCCGATTGCCGAGAATTTGACGGAACGAAGCGGATAGTCCGGCGACTCGGCTCATCCTTCGTCGTCAAGATGTCGATCCCGGCCTCCCTCGTTCGTCGTACGGGTGAGACCATCATCTCGAGGAGCGGCATGCGCGACGCAAAGACCGTCATCGTCGACCTCACGCTCGTGAGCTCGACGCCATTTCGCCCGGGGGGGGGACGGTCGCACAGGCATATCGATCGACTCGTCAGCGGAGGACACCAAATCCGCTTACGCGGGACCGCGCCCTACGATCAGCGCAATCGCGATGAGCGCGAACGCGACGCCCACGCGCTGCCACGGCGCGAGCCGCTCGCCTAAGACCAGCCACGCCAGGATCACGGTACTCGCGGGGTAGAGGGACGAGAGCGTCACCACTCCGCTGACCGGTCCGATGCGAGCGGCCACCATGTAGAGCGCGTTGGCCAGGATATCACCGACCCCGGCGGCGAGGGTGAGCGCGAGGACCGGCGCCGGCATCCGCAGCGTCTGCCTGGTGACGATCGCGACTGCCGTGAACGACGACACCGACACGCTTCGCGCAACGAGCAGGGGCCACATCCCCGCGTCTGCGCGCGTGCGGGCCAGAGCCAGCAGAAAGCAGCCGATCGCCACACCCGACCCGAGCGCCGTGGCGATCACCACGGCCCCCGCGCCACCGCGATCGGATTTGGCCGCCGGCCGGCTGACCAGTACGATCGCGATGATCCCCAAGACAATGCCGTTGAGCACCCACGGGCTCGGTCGCTCGCCCAGCGCGATCGACGCCATTACGGGGATCGCAACGGCACAGACCGCGGTCGTTGGGGCGACCACGGCCATCGTACCGATCGCCAGTCCGCGATAGAGGAGGGCCACGCCGATCCCGCCGCTGAACCCGGCGACGACGCCCCACAAGAGATCGGCCCGTGTGGGGGATGCCGCGGGGAACAGCGGCAGCGCGAGGGCGAGGAGCAAGAACCCACTCGCCTGCGATACCACAACAACCGCTGTGGTGCCAGCGCGCTTGGTGCTGAGCCCGCCCGCGAAGTCGGCTGCGCCGTACAGCATCGCGGCGGCCAGCGCCATGATGTAAGCGGTCATTCAGTCACCGAGAATGGCCTGACGCTCGCCGCTCCGTGACGATCGACGCGGCACATGGTCCGGCCGCGCAGTCACGCCGGTTTCTGAAGGAGGTCGTGGACTCCGGCGCGCGATGTAGACGCCCAAGAGGCAGATCGCGCCCCCACCCACGGCAATCAGACCGGGAATCTCTCCCAGGATCAGCCAGCTCATGATGATCGCGATCGGTGGGACAAGATAGGTTGTCGCGCCCAGACGTCCGGCGCTGGTGTGCGCCAAGGCGTACGCCCAGGTCGTGAACCCGATCGAGGTGGGGAACACGCCCAGGTAGACGAGCCATGCGATGCTCGACGCAGGGGCCGAGCTCACGTCACGCACGAGCGCTGGCGCGTAGGGAAGGCAGGTCAATGCGCCGATCGTGCAGCACAACCATGTGACCTCCAGCCCGGGGAGCCGATTGACCAACGGCTTTTGCGCTACCACGCCGGCGGCGTATGCCACGGCGGCTACCAGGCACAGGACAACGCCCGATAGCGGTGCATTGCTCGAGCGCGTTGCGAGCCCGATGATGAGCACCCCGGCGAACGCGATCGCACCGCCCAGCAGCACCGAGCGCGACAACTTCTCTTTGAGGAAGGCGGCAGCGAATGCCATGATGAGCAGTGGTCCGAGGCCGACCAGCATCGCAGCGGTTCCCGCATCGACGCGCTGCTCTGCCGCGTTCAACACCACGTTGTACAGTCCGAACCATATCAGGCCGGCGATGAGGAGGAGGCCGACCTCGCGGCGCGTTGGCCGCATTTTGGGACGCGTCAGGAAGAACGCTCCCAGCACCAGGCTGCCGACGATCAGTCGGCCGAGGGCTAGACCGCCCGGTGAGAAGCCGCGACCGGCCGCGCGGATCCCGATGAACGCGGAGGCCCAGAGCACGACCGACACGAGGGCACCGAGGAGCGGAAGTTTGGTGCGGACGGCTGTCTTCACGGTCACGGCATCGAGGTTGGGGTGTAGCGAAGAACACGTGGCTGAGTAGTGGTGTTCCGGATTTTCGCTCGAATGCCGCCTACGTTTCGAAGGTACCGCTCAGGCCGCCATCGTCCCGGCGCCAACTCGCTGATTCCAGTCGATCGTGTAGTCGAACAGCCACGACTGGGACCGACTTGCAAACTGTTTGAGCAGGATCGGCATCACCGCGTCGCGAACGATCCGTCCGATCGCGCTCGGCATCTTGGTCTGATTCATGCGCGCCGCCCATTTGACCACGCGCTCCACGCGGGGCCGTCGCAGGCGCTCGAAGGCCGCAAACGCCGCCGCTGTGGGGAGGTCGCGCAGGCATTGGGCCAGGACGATGGCATCCTCGATTGCGAGCGATGCGCCCTGGCCCGACGTGGGGGAGGCGGCATGTGCCGCATCGCCGATAATGATCATGGGCCCGCGAGACCACACCGGGACGCGCGGCAGGTCATGCTGGTTGGTGACCGCCAGCACGTTCGTTTTACGAATGATGTCGGACGTCGGTCCCGCGTCACGCCGGAACAGCTCCAGCAGGCGCGCTTTCCATTCTTCTGGCGTCGCCTCGAGCTCGGCGCGCGACAGCTCCGTGCGTCGAGGCGGATTCGCGAACCACCAGACGTCGCCGGCGGGGCTGACGACGTAGCCGAAGAAAGCATCCTTGCCGAACATCATGTGATAGGTCCCGGGCTCAATGCCGGTCAGCGACGCGTGGCTGTAGCCACCGACATTGCTCAAGCCGGCGTACCGCGGCGACGGCGCCGCGGGATCGATGATGCGGCGGGTGCGCGAATGGATTCCATCCGCGCCGACCAGCAGATCGCCGGAAGCTGTGCTGCCGTCCTCAAAGCGGGTCACGACGCCGCCGGCGGGCGTGGCTTCGGCTGCGACGAGACGCTTGCCGTGCTCGATTCGAATTTCCCGACGACGTGCTTCGTCATACAGGATCCGATAGAGGTCAGGGCGTCGGATCGTGTGTGCCGTGGTGCCGTCAAACAGAGTCCCGCCGATCGGCGTCACCCCCAGTCGCTTGCCCGTGCCGCTCGTGAACTCGATGCTGGGCGAGGCAAAGCCCGCGCCCGTGACCGGACCGTCCAGATCCAGTGTGCGAAGCGCGGCGATGCCGTTGACGGCCACGGTGAGAAACACGCCGGCGCCGCCCGCGTCTCCCGGATGTGCCTCGAAGACCGTGGAGCTGATGCCGGCGCGCTGCAGCGCCATGGCGGCCGTGGGACCAGCGATCCCGCCCCCGATGATCAATGCATGCTTAGACATTGGACGCGTTGCCTTTCAGGACCTTGAAGAGCCAATCCGTAACCAGCCAGAGCAACGTGCCGGCTGCATCGCGGCCCATCGGCCGGACGCGGGTGTTTTGGAATGCGAGTAACTGCCATTCGCCCGCGCGACGCACGGCGACGAGCGTCTGAATCGAGTCGCGCTCCGGTGTCGGCTTTGAGCCACCCGGCATGATCGTCCCGCCACGGGCGTGAAACACGGCCACGTCCGGTGCGGGGAATACCACATCGGTCACGTCGCCGACCAGGCGCGTTCCCTTGAGGTGCGTCTTCAGGAGTGGGTCGTGGAACTGCGCGATCGCGGCGCGGCTTCGGAACGGCGTGCCGTCGAACCCGATCAGACACCCGTCCTCGGCCCAGGCGGCCGCGAACGCAGCCCCGCTGCCTTGGTTCCAGCCGTCCATCGTCCGCCGGTACAACGCGCGAATGGAGGTCTCGTCCGTGCCAACCGCGTCGCCCAGAACAGCCGTCGTCTTGTTCATCGTCGTATCTCCCGGTAGCTTGTTCTTATCTTACATGGTGAGTATCTTAGTAAATAAGATACTAACATACTAAGGGAGCGAGCGGTTCCATGTCAAGAGACGAGATGCAGGAGAGGCTCAACCGACTGGTGCGCGATCTCAGCACCGAGACCGTGCTGCTGCACCAGAGCATCGCCGATCGGCTGGGACTGAATCCGACCGATCATAAGGCACTCGGGCTGCTGCTCGACGCCGGCGAGCCCCTCACCC
>JBLNGI010000023.1:0-11621 GCA_050264615.1 Gemmatimonadota bacterium | reverse complement strand
GCATTGCTGTTGAACGAGAGAATGTTGAAGTCCGGATTGCCGATCCGAAGCGTGTCGGCGCCGCCGTTGTCGGTGATCGTGTAGTTCACCAGCGAATCGCGCGCAATGGTGGTGCCGTCGGTCCCGTACTCACGCAGATTGAACGTCCGCGCCTGGGCCAGCTCCCCGAGACCGTAGTACTGCCCGCTCGCGGCGAACGGCTCGCCGTACAGCTCGAGCGTGAGATCGGGTCCCACGGTGTAGTTCGCGCGCAGCTGGATGAGAAACGTGCTTTGATCGATCCGCGCGAACACATAGCGAGTGCCGTACGTCTCGGGCGGGCCCGACCCCTCGAACCGGGTCACGAACTGGCGCGGCGTGATGTCGCGCAGGTAGTTCGGCGTCGCGGACAATTGAAAGCGCGTCGACGGACGAATCGACAGCTCGCCGCTCAGCCGATACGTCTCTCCGCCCAGCTCGTCCTCGCCGTAGTAGACACGGCCGACCCACGCGTTGCGCGCGCCGAAGTTGTTCGACAGGCGCACGACCCAGTTCCAGGAGGACGCCGTCGCCGTGGTGGGACCGCCACGGGTCGCCGAATGGTCGAACGCACCGGGGAAATAGTCCACGTACGAGCTGAGGTTCCAGAAGTTCTTGAACGTCAGCTCGCCATAGAGCTCGTTGAAGTGGAACTGCTTATCGCCGCCGTAGTCGAACTCCGCCTGGCTGCTCAGGGACACGTTGTAGCTCTGATACCAACGACCGGGCTTCGTTTGCCGGTAGCGCAGGCCGGCAAAGCCGTACCGGCCGTCCGCATTGCCCAGCCGCCCGGCATCATTCGGGTCGTACGCCGGCGACTCCCAGCCGTACTCGAGATCGTACAGCCAGTTGCCTTTCGTCTTCCGAAACCACACGTCCCCTATCGAACCACTGAGCGTCGTGCGCGTGGAGTCGTAGGTGACGTAGTCGGCATCGGGACGCTGGAAGAAGTGCACCGCCGAGCGCTGCACACGATTGATCGCGCGCCGATCGCCCCGCAAGTGGGTGCCTCCGAGCCAACCACGCAGCTCGTACGCGCCACGGTCCCAGCGCAACAACCAGTCGACGCCTCCCGAATAGGCGCGGTGCGTATAGACGGGCTGCAGCAACGGGTCCAGATCGCGCTGCACGGTCGCGAATGTGACGCCGACGATCGACTTCGACGCGCCGAATTCCTGCTGCACCCGCGCGACGCCATACCCGGTCGGGGGCGCGATCACCACGCGACCGAATTCGCCCGTCGTGAGATCGTAGGTCCCCGCGGCCTCGCGGGCCGTAACGCCCCCAAGCGCCCCCAGCGACATTCCCGTTGGCAACCGGCCGGTGATTTTTGCGGCGCCGAGAATCGTCGCGTTGTTCGGGCATTGGACAAAGTCGGCGCCGATGTTGCAGCTGGGGCTCGCGCCGATGCGGCGCGAATAGAAGTAGCTGGGGCCGTTGCCGCGCAGCAGCCGGCTGCCTTCGGTGAAGAACGGCCGGCGCTCATCAAAGAACACCTCGAACGCCGACAGATTGACGACGGCGGGATCGGCCTCGACCTGCCCGAAGTCCGGGTTCACGGTGGCGTCCAGGGTGATGTTGGGGCCCAGCCCCATCTTCAGGTCCGCGCCCGCGCGCGCGCCGAGATTCGCTTCGTCGTTGAAGGGATCATCGGCGGCGACGTTGCTCTGAAAGCGCGCATCCGCGGCGCCGTACGGCATCACTTCGAGCCGGCGCGCGGGCTGGATCCCCTCGATCCCGACCAGCTCGCCCATGAAGGAGGACCATCCCGTGCGATTCGAGGGCACGGGTATCCAAAACACGTCCTCGCTCGTCGCGGGATTCCAGTGATCGGCGTTGAATCCCCAGACCTGGACGGCCTGATTGTTGAAGCGCAGCTGGGAGAACGGAATCCGCATTTCCGTGGTCCAGCCCAGCCCGTCGATATTCGCCTTCGCCTCCCAGACCGGATCCCACCCCGTGTCGATATCCAGCTCGTTGTCGGTCGCGTGATACCAGTCCATGCGGACGCCCGACGCGGTCACCCCGAACGAGTAGGCGGTGCGCCGGTCGTGGAAGCTGTCGAACGAGATCCAGAGGTGGTCGGCCTGCGATGTGTTATCGCGCCGTGAGAGCGGCGCCTGAATTTTCGAGGGATCGCGGCTGTACATGCGCGCGCCGACATACAGCGCGTCGTCGTCGTAGAAGATCGCGATCTGCATGCTGTCGCTGGGCGGCGCGCCCTCGTGCGGCAGCTTCTGCACGAAGTCCTTGATCCACGCGGCGCCCGCCCACAGCGGCTCGTCGAGGCGCCCGTCGAACTGCATCGTGCTGCCCGGTCCGCCCCCGCTCAACCGGATCGCGCGCACCCGCTTGATCGGAACGCCGTCGCTCGACTGGGCCAGGGCCGCCTGGCTCAGGACGACCAGTACTGCGCCGAGCGCGGTAACCCGGACCGTCACTCCCGCGCCAGCGCCTCGTACACGCGGCCCCGATCGTACTGTGAGCCGATCGACTCGGCGTTGGCGCGAATCGCCGCCCGAATCGTGTCGTCCATCCGGACATGGCGCATCACGGCGATCAGCAGCTCCGACATGTCGTGATCGGAGCTGATCCCCTTCGCCGATTCCAGCACCGCGAGCGCCACCGGCTGCGGCACCTGGTCCCGCAGCACACTGGTCAACGTCCGCGCGTGCTCATAGTCCGAATTCAGGCTGGCCGCGGCTGCGAAGAACGCGGGGCGCAGCGTGTCGTCCAGCGGATACGAGCTTCCGATCTCGATCAGCAACTCCGCGAGCTCGTAATCCGAGCTGACGTCTTGGGCCGAGTTGAGAACGTCGGCGATGATCGCGGGGCTGGTCCCTTCGCGACTCACCACCGCGCTCAGCACGCGGCGGTGCTCGTAGTCCGACTCGATGGAGTTGGCCGCCTTGAAGTAGGCGGGCCGCACCTTCTCATCGATCGGCCGCGCCTCGTTCAGCTCGATCAGGAGCGTGGCGAGCTCGTAGTCGGAATTGATGTCGGCCGCCGCATCGAGCATGCCCGCCTGCACGGCCGGGGTGAGTCCGGGTCGCGCCAGCGCCGCACTCAGCACGCGATGACGCTCGTAATCGGAGCTGATCGATTGCGCGGCGGTGACGAAGCCGGCCTGCATCCGCTCGGTCAACGGCTGGGCCTTCGACACGGCGATCAACAACTCGGCCAGCTCGTAGTCACTCGAGATCGTCTGCGCGGCGAGGTTGACGAGCCGTTCGTACCCGGCCACGTCGAGCTTGCCGCTCGAGACCGCGGCCTGGTAGTAGATTCGGCGGGTGTAATCGCCCTGGAGCCGACCGAACTCATCCAGCAGTCCCTGGATCCCCTTGGTGTCGAGAATCCAGCGCGCCCGTTCCTGCGCCTGGTACCCCGTGCGCCGCAGCAGGAAGGTGATCGTCTCCGTGAGCCACGCCCTGGCTTCGGCGTCGTATGGGCGAACCTCGCCATCGATCTTGAAGACGCGCTCGCCGTTCGGACGAATCGTGAGGCGCCGGTCGTGAGCGCCGTAATCGACGTCGATGGTGACGTATCCACCCGCTGAGACGGACGCGATATCGGTGAAGTCGGGGGTAAACGTGAATTTCCCCGACGCAGCGAACCGAATGCTGCAGCCGCCGAGGTTCGTGAAAATCATCAGGTCGTCGTTTTCCTGCGTCGTGCTCGAGCTCGTGTGCTTCGACGATCCGTCGCAGCCCTGCAGCGTATCACGCACCAGTGGGCGGGCGGGGGCCGCGCGCGCCACGAGCGCGGAGGGGCGTCTCGCGGGACCCTTCAGTCGCGGCCCGGGCAAGGGTGGAATCGTGTCGATGCTGCTGCGCGCCGCCGCGGGCTCAGCCACGCGCGGTGCCAGCGCGGCGAGCGGCACCACGACGGCGATCGCGCCGATCCACGCCGGCAGCGCGGACCGCGGCGACAGCATATCACGGCAGCGCCGCGCATCGAGCACGTCGATCAGGCGCGTGGCGAGCTGCGCGGGGCGCGCCATCGCCACGCTCGCCAGCGACGTGGCCGGCGCCGCGCGCAACCCGCGCGCGATCTCGAGCAGGTGCGTCGCGTACGCGGACGGCGTCGCGCCCGCCCGCAACACGTGATCGTCGCACGCGCGCTCGCGCTCCTCACGCAGCCGCGTGGCGGCGAGCCACACGAGCGGATGGAACCAGTACACCGCGCACGCCACGCGGGCGATCAGTTGCACGAGAAAGTCGTGGCGCTTGACGTGCGCCAGCTCATGCAACAGCACGTCGCGCCGCCGCTCACCAGGCCATGCGTCGGCTTCGGCCGGCAGCAGAATCACCGGCCGGCGAATCCCCCACGTCATCGGCATGGCGGGCGCCTGCGCCTGAAGCACGCGCACGGGGCGCTTCACTCCGAGCTCGCGCGAGAGCTCTTTCACAAGCAGGAGCCAGGATTCATCCGGCGCCGGCTGCGTCACGCGATCGAGCCAGGCGATCCGCACCATTCCGAGGGCGACGAGCAGCAATACGACGACGACTCCGCTGAGCCAGATGGGAAAGACGAGCGCAGTCCAGCCCGACGTCAGACGGAAACGCACGGCGTCGCTCGCGACCGTAACGGCCGCGCTGGAACGGGACTCTGCCGCGTGAGGCGCCGGAGCGGGTTTCGCCACCGTCTCTTGTGCAGGACTCGAACCGCTGAGCGCTTCACCGGCGATCTGGTCGGCGTCGAACGTGACCGGCATCGCGAGACTGGGCCAGGCAGGGACGCGCCAGTTGGGGAGCAACGCCGATGCGACGGGGAGCACGAGCACACCGGCACAGGCGAGCGCCCAGACGAGGTGTCGCATCGCAGCCGAGGACCGGCGCAGCACGAGCGTGCCCGCGGCGGCCAGGAGCAGCAGGATCGTCGCTTTGACGAAGGCATCGGCGAGAATGGCGATCATGTCAGCGCCCCTCCTTCCGCGCGTGGGCAATGAGCCGGCTCAAGCGGGCCAGCTCTTCATCAGACAAGCGAGTCGACGAGAGATCGAGCAAAGCGGCCACGGCCTGCTCGGTCGAGCCGTCAAAGAAGGTGTGCAGCAGTTGGCGCAGCGCCGATTGGCGCGCGCGCTCGCGTGGCACCGTGGGAAGAAACACGTAGCGCGGGCCATCCTCCTCGTGACGCAGGTGCCCCTTGTCTTCGAGCACCCGCAGCAGCGCGCGCACCGCGGAATACCCCGGCGGGTCGGCGAGCTGATCGAGGACCTCGGCCGCGGTCGCGCGACCGGCGCGGTAGATCACATCCATGATCTCCCGTTCACGACGGCTGAGCTGCGTGTTCGTTTCCTGCGGCATCTCAATCCCCCCTGCAGCGGTGAAATGCTAAAAAATTAGCACTAGATGCTAAGAAACTAGCATTGGGGGCTGACCTGTCAAGCTGGGCTTAGGACCTGCCGAAGCCAGGTACGTTGCGCACCTGACGGGCCTGCCAGAGGTGGCGCCGGTCGTGCGCCAAGATGAACGCGAAGTACGCACCCAACGGCAAGCGGATCAAACGGTTAACGGGGGAAATCGTACGGATGTGCGCGAGATCCAGTCCATCCGACTCCCGCACGCGCCGAGCCAACTCGTCGCGCACGCGGGCGAATTCGGGCAGCACGTCCGCCAGGCGATGGTCTTCGCCGGCAGAGCCTTTGAGCGGCGTTTTCATCCGGCGCTTGGGCGGAGGCTCCATCTCTCGAATCATGAACCGCGAGAACCAGCCGTAGCGGAACGGTCCAGGTGACGTCTTTCCCTGCGCGCGGCCCTCGGTGATCGCGCGGTCGAACGCCGGTAACACCTTGAGGTCTCCGACGTTCAAGTGGGCCAGGTTTTGCGCGATCGACCAGCGACCCGGACCCGGACGCCAGTTGAATTGCGCCTCGGTGAGGCCCGCGGCGACGCCCGCCCCTTCTTGCTTGATGGCGTCGAGCTCATCGAGCATCGATTGTGTTTCTGCGTTCAATCGTCCTCCTTGCCGCTTCGCGAACCGGGGGTCACGTTTTGGGAAACCCCGGAGGCTCCCATGAGCAGCTTGGCCGTCCCACTGATTCTGCTTTCCAGTCTCGCACAAACTCCCTCCCCACGCGACCTCGTGGCCCGTGCCGTTACGGCAATGGGGGGCGAAAGCACGGTACGCGGGATTCGGAACTACACGCTCACGTTTTATCAGACGTCGTTCGGCCTCGGCCAGGAAGAAACGCCGCAGTCCCCGGCGCGCGCCACGATCATCACGGGCACTCAGACGACCGACTTCGCCGGCAGTCGTCAGCTCACCGTCACCGAGGCACGCAATCCCGCGGGTCAGATCAACAAACAGCGGCGCGTCACGCTTGGTGGAATCGGAATGGTCGAGAACAACGGCGCGCAGACGCCCGATGGTCCAGGCGCCGTCGCCGGAGTGGAGCGCTCCTGGCGCCGGTCGATGGAGCGACTACTAATCAGCGCGCTGGACAATCCCGCGTCGCTCAGCGCGCTCCCGGCCCGCACGTGGCGGGGCGAATCGGTGCGCGGCGTTCGCTACCTAAGCGGTGCCGATACGGTCGACGTCTACTTCGACGGACGCTCGGCGCTCCCGGTACTGACCGAGGTTCTCACGGACGATCCGATTCTCGGGGATAGGCGCACGGTGACGGCGTACACCCGTTGGCAGAACGCCGGGGGAACCCTGTACGCGCGGCAGTACGACGTGGAGGTCAACGGTCGCCTGCTGACTCACACGATTCTCACGGCCCTGGAAGTGAACGGCCCGCTCGCCGACTCGCTGTTCATCATTCCCGACACGATCAAGGCGAAGGCGCAGCCGAGTAACCCCAATCCGCCGCCCATCACCGTGTCGCTCGTCGAGCTCGCGCCCAACGTGTGGCGCGCGGAAGGCGGCTCGCACCATTCACTGATCGTCGATCAGGGCACGCGACTCGTGCTGATCGAGGCCCCGCTTAGCGCGCAGCGCATGGGGGCCGTGCTCGATACGCTGCGGTCGCGCTTCCCTAACAAGCCGGTCGGCGTCGCGGTCAATACGCATCATCATTGGGACCACTCGAGCGGCCTGCGGACGGTCCTCGCCGCCAACATCTCCGTGGTCACACATGCGCGCAACGTGAGTTTCGTCCGTTCGATCGGGTCCGCCCGCAAGACCGTCCGACCAGACGCCATCTCGCGGAGCGGCAAGCCGTCGCGCAGCACGATCACGGGCGTCGAAGACACGCTCACGATCGGGACCGGTGACAGCCGCGTGGTTCTGTATCGCCTGCCGAGCGCTCATGCCGAGGGACTGCTCGCCGCTTACGTGCCGTCGGCCCGGATCCTGTTCCAGAGCGACGTGGTCAACGCGGCGCCCAACCCGCCCGCACCGGGCAGCGCCGAGCTGGTGAAGTTCGTCCGGGCACGCGGCATCTCAGTAGAACGGGTGGCGGGTGGCCACGGCGTGGTGTTGGCCTGGGCCGACGTGGAGCGCGCGGCCACTCCGCCGGCCTCGGCACCATGAGGTTCTAGGGCGCACATCACATTGCCGGGGCGGGCCTGTTCTATATTGGTCGCCCCATGCTCCGCCCCGGCCTGCTCGTGCTCAGTCTGGCGCTGGTCCCCGCCGTTCTGCGGGCGCAAGACGCGTCGTATCGCGTGGTCGTCCACCGCTCGAACGCCGTCTCCCGGCTGACACGGGACCAGGTCTCGGGAATGTTTCTCCGCAAGATCACCCAGTGGGATGATCGACGGCCGGTGCTTCCCATAGACCAGACGGCGGACACGCCAGTTCGGCGCAGCTTCACCAAGCAGATTCATCGCCGCACGATCGCGGCCGTGCAGACCTGGTGGCAGCAGCAGACTTTTGCGGGCGTCGCCGTGGCCCCTCCCGAGCGCGCCGGCGACACCGATGTGCTCGACTATATCCGTCGCTACCCGAACGCGATTGGCTACGTGCGCGCCGAGACGCCCCTGGGCAGAGAGTTCAAGACCATAGACGTCACCCCCTAAAAAGCACCGTTCTTCTACGAAACGCTTCGTATTGACAAGTACGAAGGCCTTCGTATTTTCAACCCATGACGCGACCGACGAATGCGGAATTGGCGATCCTGAGCGTGCTGTGGCAGCGCGGTCCCAGCACCGTGCGCGAGGTGCATGACACGCTGCGGGCCGCGCGCACCGGCGGCAGCGAGGTCGGCTACACCACCGTCCTGAAACTCCTGCAGATCATGGCCGAGAAGAAGCTCGTCAAGCGCGACACGCGCGCGCGCACGCATGTCTATGTCGCGGCGGCCTCGGAAGCAACCACGCGCACACAGCTCCTGTCTGATCTGGTGGACCGGGCGTTCGGTGGGTCGTCGCTGGCGCTCGTGCTCCAGGCGCTGTCTACGACGCGCGCGACACCCGACGAGCTCGAGCAAATCCGACGACTCCTCGATGAGAGGACTGGAGATTCGCGATGAACGCCACACACGCGTTGGGGTGGGCACTCGTACACTTCTTGTGGCAGGGCGCTGCGCTCGCTCTGCTCCTTCTCGTCGGGCTCGCCGTCACACGCAACGCGGCCGCGCAAACCCGCTACGCGCTGTCGCTCGTGACGCTCGCGGCAATGCTGGTTCTTCCGCTGGCGACGGGCCTTGCACTGTACGATCCACGCGGTTCCGTCACGCCGGCGCGGATCGCTGGTGCGCCCGCCGTCCCGGAGCCGTCCAAGCCCGTTGCGCGAGCAAGCTCCTCCCCCTCCCCCTCCCCTTCCCCGTCGACCAACCGCGCCGACGTCGCCACCGCGCCGCTCGCCACGGTCGACCGCGTCGCCACGCTTCGACAGCTCCTCACACCGGTGCTGCCGTGGCTGGTGATCGCCTGGGTACTCGGCGTCGTCGTGTTGTCGGTGCGCCTGGGCCACGGTTGGCTGAGCGCCCTGCGCCTTCGGACAACGGGGACGCGCTCGACCGCGGAATCCCTGCAGCGGACGCTCAGCCGTCTTGCCACGCGCATGCGCGTGAGCCGCCCCGTGCAGCTTGTGGAATCGATGCTGGTCGAAGTGCCCGCGGTGATCGGCTGGATGCGGCCGGTCATTCTGGTGCCCGCGAGCGCGCTGACCGGGCTCACGCCCCAGCAGCTCGAGGTGCTGCTCGCGCACGAGCTCGCCCACGTGCGCCGCTACGACTACGTCGTCAACCTGGTCCAGTGCGCGATCGAAACGCTGCTCTTCTATCATCCCGCGGTCTGGTGGGTCTCGCGGCGGGTGCGCGAAGAACGTGAGAACTGCTGCGACGATCTCGTCGTCGAACTGTGCGGCGACCGCCGTCTGTACGCGGCGGCCCTCGTGGAGATGGAGCGGTTGCGTCCACCAGCGGCGCCGCGGCTCGCGCTCGCGGCCAGTGGCGGATCGCTCCTCAGTCGCGTGCGTCGCCTCGTGGCGCGCGAACCGGCGGGCCGTGAGCTGTTCCCGCGCTGGTCCGCCGGCCTCGCCGGCGTGGTCGCCGTCACCGTGGCATTGCTGGCCGCGGGCAGTGACCGCCTCGCCGGGGAACCAGCGGAGGCCCAAACCGCGGTCGCCGATACGACGCGCGCCGCCCCCGATACCGTGCTCCGGCATCCCGATCCGGCCCAGCCGCTTTCGCAGCGCTGGGACTGGGCGCGCACGCAGGCCCGGCAGCTCGGCAAGCGGGGGGGGGCGTACTGGATCGGCTATCAGATTGCGCGGCCGGAGTGGCTGGAGCATTCCGTCTACATCGATCGCGGCTCAGAAGTTGTCGGCCAGAATATCACGATCAGCGGCCACCTGTTCGGCGACTTCCAGGGTCTCGTGTTCCGCGGCGTACGCCTGGGCCCACTCGTCGGCACGATCGACTCGGACGACATCGCGATCCTGCTTGGATTCAGCTCCGATCGCAGCGGCGCCGCCACACTCACCCACGTGCACGTCGCGAGCAGCTACCTGCCGGTGGATTTCCGTGGCCACACATTGCTGTGGCTCGGGCGCGCGTCCGATAGCCAGAGCATTCCACTCGTCGAAGGCCTGTTCGCTTCAACCACACCGCCCGATCTTCGCGCGGACGTCGTGTCCGCGGTCGGGATTCACGGTACGAGCGATGCGGTGGTGCCCATCCTGATCCGGTGGCTGAACAGCCGGGAGCCGACCGACGTGCGCGTGCAGGCGGCCGAATGGCTGGGCTTTCATCCGACCGCAGCCGGCGTGGTGGCGCTGAGTCGGGCGGCGCGCAGCGACGCGGCGGGTGACGTGCGCCGCGAGGCGGCGGAAGCGCTCGCCGACAACACGCTGCCGGCCGCACTCGATTCGACGATCGCCATTGCCCTGAGCGCCACGGATGCCGATGCCCGACGGGAAGCGGTCGAGGGATTGGGACAAAAGCCCGACGACCGCGCGCTCTCCACGCTGGTGTCTCTCGCACGAACCGATCGCGACGAAGACGTGCAGCGCGAAGCCGTGGAGACCCTGGGCGAGCTGAGCGGCGGGCGCGGCTTGAACGCGGTGCGCGACATCGCCCGTACCCACCCCCATCCCGACGTGCGGCGCGCAGCCGTCGAAACCCTGGGCGAAAACCTTCCCACGGCCGAAGCGGTGACCGTGCTCAAGGCGATCGCCACCGGCGATCCGGAAGGCGACGTCCGGCGCGAAGCGATCGAAACGCTCGGACAAGCGGCGCCCACGGCCGAGACCGTGCGGTTCCTCGCGTCGATCGCGAAGGACGATCGCAACGAGGACGCGCAGCGCGAAGCCATCGAGACGTTGGCCGAAATCGGCGAGCTCGGCATGCCGGCGGTGATCGACATCGCCCGGACGCATGCTTCCCCTGATGTGCGCCGCACCGCGATCGAGGAGGTCGCCGGCCACGTGCCGCCGGCCGAAGCGCTGGACCTGTTGGCGCAGATCGCGCGGCGCGATCCGGACGCCGACGTGCAGCGCGCCGCGGTCGAAAACCTGGGTCAGCTCCACGACGACCGTGCCTACCGGCTGCTCGTCGAGTTCGCGCGGACTCACCCCGTGAGCGACGTGCGCCGCGAGGCCATCGAAACGCTGGGGGAGACGGGACGGACCGACAGCGTGATCGTGATCCTCGACGCCGTCGCGCAGGGCTCGGATGATCAGGATGTCGCGCGGGAAGCGATCGAAACCCTCGCCGAGCTCGACGATGCGCGGGCGCTCGCGCGCGTGGCGCGCATCGCGCGGCGCGGCAGCGGCGACATCGACGCCCGGCGCGCGGCCATCGAGCAGTATGCCGAAAACGCCCCGTCCGATTCGGCGGTCGCGCTGCTCAAGGGCATCCTCGCGAGCGACGCGCCAGAGGGCGTGTACTCGGCGGTGTTGGAGTCGCTCGAGGAGCTGGACGGCGGCGCGGGGATCCCGGTGCTCATCGACGCCGCGCGCTCACACCCCAATCGCGAGGTGCGGGCCGACGCGCTCCGCCGTCTGGCGGAGAGCGACGACCCGCGCGCGCAGAAAGTCTTCGATCAGACGCTCCGGCGGCCCTAGCGGTTCGGGGCGTCGCCGCCGCTGCTGGCTGCCGCTTCACCGCCCAGCCGGTGCTTCTGATACCAGCTCATCATGTAGAGCTGCGTCCGGAGGAAATTCGACGGCTTGGAGCTGGTGCCGTGGTACTCCCCGTTGAACCGCAGCATCAC
>JBLNGI010000022.1:0-3231 GCA_050264615.1 Gemmatimonadota bacterium | reverse complement strand
TTCGCCTCGCCGCGGGTACGACCTGGGTGCTGTTCGTTCTGCTGTGGCCACTCGCCTGGTTCCTGCGCGAGCCGGCTGTGCGGTTTCTCGGGGTCTCGACAGAGACACTCGCGCTCGCCGCGGAGATGTTCCCCGTTGTGGCGGCGCTCATCCTGCTGAGTGGTTTGAGCGAGGCGCTCGAATCGCTGGTGAGCGGCTGCCAGCGAACCGGCTTGGTGAATGTCATCGGAGCTGGCGCGCACATCCTCAACTATTCGGTCGTGATCGTAATGACCCTTCTTGGCGGAGGCCTTTGGAGTCTCCTCGCCGGTCAGGCGACAGGGTTCGTTGCCCGCTTTGCTGGCGCCTGGGTCGCCGCGCGCGTCTCATACGGTGACGTCAGCCTGGTGCCATTGATGCCGAGCCGGACCGACGTGGCGATGGCCCGGTACTCGGGACTGCTGACGGTGGGATCCGTGGCTGCCGCACTGCGCGATCAGACCGACAAAGTGATTCTCGCCTCTCTGGCGTCTCCCGTGTGGGTGGCGTACTACGGGATGGCCGCGCGTCTGTCGAGTCTGGTGATGGAGATCATCCGCTTTTTCTACTTGCCGATTGTCACTGCGGTCGGAGCGCTGAACGCAATGGGCGACTGGGAGGGCGTCCGCCGACTGTACACTCGGGTGATGGCGGTCGTCTCGATCGTCACCGGACTGATCGTCGTAATCGTCGCAGGGCTGGCGGACTGGATCGTCGTCCTCTGGATCGGCCGTCCGATCCCGGAAGTCACGCTGCTCATCTGGTTGCTCATGGCTGGAAGCGCTTCCGCCGCGATGCTCACCGGGCCCGGGACCGCAATTTGCCGCGGGTGCGGCCGCCCCGGAATCGAGACGACTTACCTGACGGTCAATCTCGCGCTGAATCTCGTGCTGACGGTTTCGCTCGTGCTGCTGATCGGGCCACTGGGCACTGCCGTGGCCACGGGATCGACCTGGGCGCTGTCATCGATCCTGTTCCTCTTCATCCTGCACTTCCGGCTGGAACTGCCGGTGGAGGCCAGCCGACGAGCGGCGGCCACGGCCGTGCTGGCTGCCGCCCTGGCCACGGCCGTTTTCTGGACGTCACGCGTTCTCGGTCTGCCGGGCGGGCGGCAGAACGCGCTGTGGTCTATCGCGTGGCTGGGGGCAGCCAGCGGGCTCGTGTATCTCGGTCTGGTAATCTCATTCCGCCTGGTGTCGGGGAGCGACGCCTACCGCGGATTGCGCGCCTTGTTGCGGCGTACACGATGAGCGATCGTGATCGGCCGACGGTGTCGATCGTCACACCGGCCTACAACGCAGCACGGTACCTGGGCGATCTCCTGCAGTCGGTGGAAGCCCAGGACTATCCCAGCATCGAACACATTGTCATCGACGACGGATCGAGCGACGGCGGCGCGACCGTCCGGCTCCTCGAACGCCATCCGAAGGTGAGATGGTGGTCGCGCGACAACCGCGGGCAGTATGCGACGATGAACGAGGGACTTCGCGCGGCTACCGGAGATCTCGTCACCGCGATTTCCGCAGACGACACCTATGTCGACGCCGGTGCGATCAGCGCCCTGGCCGGAGTTCTGGGCGATCATCCTGAGTGCGATGTCGTCTACGGGTACACGCTCCATACGAACGAGGATGCCACCCCCTGGGTAATCCAGCCTTACCAGCGTTATCCGGCCTGGATGTTGCGCTACAACCTCGGATTCGTCTTCCATTGTTCGTTGCTGGTAAGGCGAGACCGGTTGATCCGCGACAACCTCCTGTTCGACGAGTCCTTCCGGTATATCGCGGACGCGGACTGGATGCTTCGACTCTACCGGCAGTCCTACCGGTTTCGCCGAATCGAGCGGTACATCGGCGCCTATCGGCACCACGGGCACCAGGTCTCGACCGTGGCCAGCGGCCATGCGGCGGCGAACGCGCTCCGACGCGACGAGCACATGAGAGTTCATCGCCGCTATGGAACCAGTCGCCTCGTGAAAGGCCTCGTCGAGGCCTATGACACGAGCCAGCAGCGACGCGTCAAGGCCCTCGGTGCGTGGCGTCACGGAGGCAGCCGTCAGGTCTGGACCCTCGTGTCCTCCTGGATTCGGCGGAAGTACGACCGGGAGTAGCATGCACCTGGGCGACCGAACGAACGATCTCCATGTCCTCATGCTGCCGTCGTACTACCAGACGCGCCATCGGCCCTACATCGGGTCGTTCTTCCGTGACTGGGCGTGCGCGCTTCAGGGTGCGGGCGTCCGAATCGGAATCGCTTACGTCGAGGCCAGAAGCCTCCGCGGCCTCTCGCTTCGTACTCTTCGGGAAACCCATTTCCAAACAACGTCGGGAGTTGAAGGTGGGCTTCGGACGGTCCGCGTGGAGGGCTGGAACACCCTGGGGCAGTGGACGCCCGGCGGGCTGGTCTGGGCCCGGCTGACGCAGCGTGTGATTCGCGAATATATGAAGGAATACGGGCGTCCGGACATCCTCGCCGCGCAGTCGGCCACCTGGGCGGGGCAGGCCGCGCGGACCGCGAGCCGGCGTTGGAAGGTGCCCTACGTAATCACCGAGGTGAACACGGGGTTCGGTACGGGCCGTGTGCGCGGATGGCAGGCAGCCGTCAGTCGACGGGCATTTGCCGAGGCCGAGGCCGTCATCGCCATCAGCGAGAACCTCCGGTCCCGACTGCAGCAACTGGGCGGGGCCAGACACGTCGAGGTGATTCCGTGCACCGTGGACGAGTCCTATTGGACGACGCCTCCCACGCCCCGCGCGCGCACTCCGTTCACGTTCTACGGTCAGGGACACCTGTCGACGCGGAAGGGATTCGACATTCTCATCCGGGCATTCGCGCGACGATTTCAAGGCGACGACGCCGTCCGCCTCGTCATTGGAGGCGGAGGTGAGATTCGTGGTGACCTTGAAGCGCTGGCCCACTCGACGGGAGTCCGCTCGCAAGTGAAGTTTCTGGGCGCGATACCCCGCGACGCGCTTCGGGACGCCATGTGGGCAGCAAACTGTTTCGTGCTCCCCAGTCGTGCCGAGAATTTCGGGGTCGTCCTCATCGAGGCGTTGTCCAGCGGTCTTCCGGTGATTTCGACGCGCTGCGGCGGTCCGGAAGACATTCTCAATGACCGTGTGGGCATTCTGCTTCAGCCGGGTGATGAAGACGGCCTCGCCGAGGCGCTCTCCACGATGCGTAACCGGCCGCCTCCCGACCCCGAGCCGATTC
>JBLNGI010000021.1:0-5093 GCA_050264615.1 Gemmatimonadota bacterium | reverse complement strand
AGAAGTTTGCGGATCTGGTCCGCGGCGCGACCCACCGGCCCGGGCTGTTCGATACCTACGAGAAAGGCGAGAACCTCTATCTCGTCATTCCCAAGGACAAGATCGGCCAGAACTTCCTGATGGTGTACGAAATCGCGCAAGGCATCGGCGCGGCCGGACTGTTCGGGGGCACGATGCTCGACATTTTCGAGGGCCACGAAGTGGCGCTCGAGCGCCACGGCGACCGTGTCTTTCTCGTCGAGCGCCCATCCCGGTTCACGGCGCGGAACAATCCGGCTGCGGCGCGCGCCGTCGCGCTGACATTCGGCTCATCGATACTCGACCAGGCGAAGATCGAATCGATCCGCGACGACTCGGCGCTGGTGATCAATACATACGACTGGTGGGTGTCCGACCTCTCCGGCGTCGGAATGCGCGTCCGTTTCGCCGTGTCGACGACGCCGAACCGCCCGGGCCAGGCGACGTTCGAGAAGCCGCGCAGCTATCTCGAATCGGTGAAGGCGTTCCCGCAAAACGTGAACGTCCGCGCGAAGCTGACGTTCAAGCCGCAGGAGCCGGCGCCGTTCATCTCCGTGCCCGACGGCCGCTACCTGCCCGTGGCGATCCATTACAGCCTGGTCGCGCTGCCGGCCGATCCGATGACGCCGCGTGTCGGCGATGATCGCGTGGGCAACTTTCTGACCGTACACCGGGATTTCTCGCAGGAAGACACCACGACGTTCGTCCGCTTCGTCAACCGCTGGCGGCTCGAAAAGGGCGAGCAGATCGGCAATCTGTGGCGCCCCAAGAAGCCGATCACGTACTACATCGACCCCAACGTCCCCGCGCCCTACAACCGGTATATGAAGGAAGGGGTCGAGCTGTGGAACGCGGCGTTCGAGGCAGCCGGCTGGAAGGATGCGATTCGCGCTGAGCCGTTGCCTGACGGCGCGGATCCCGAGGACATCCGCTACCCGACGCTGCGCTGGAACGTGTCGGATCAGCCGGGATACGGCGCGATCGGCCCGTCGATCGTCGACCCGCGGACCGGCGAAGTGCTGGACGCGGACATTCTGTTCGAAGCGAGCATGTTCAGCGGGTTCCGCGGCAACTGGCGCAACCTCGTCGCGCCGTCCACCGCGGCGGAAGCCTTCAATCAAACGCTGAATTTTGGCGACGAGGGCACGACGGAAATCGCCGGGTTCGCGAACTCGATGATTTCGCAGGGCGCGCTGCTCGGCGTCCTGCTCGCCGATCGCGGCGAAATCAAGGCCGGCGATCCGGTGCCCGAAGAGTACATCGCTCAGGTCGCCCGCTGGGTCACCGCCCACGAGGTCGGCCACACGCTGGGATTGCAGCACAACTTCCGCTCGTCCGCGTCGACCCCGTTTGCGAAGCTGTACGACAAGGCCTGGGCGGAGACCAACGGCCTGTTCAGTTCCGTGATGGAGTATCCGACCCCGAACGTCGCGCCGCGCGGCCAGCCGAACGGCTACTACTACACCCCAGTGGTCGGCTCCTACGATCGCTGGGCGATTTCGTACGCCTACACGCCCGACGACGCCCGTGCGAAGGCGCTGGCGCGCGAAGTGGCCGATGCCCGGCACCTGTACGGCACCAACGCCGAGGCCGGTGGTCCGGGTGCGATCGATCCCTCCATCAACGTGTTCGATCTGAGCGACGATCCGCTCGCGTGGGGACGGCAACGCACCGACTTGATCCGCTCCCTGTGGCAGACGCTCCCGCAAAGCGTGTTGACCGACGACAAGCGCTACTTCGAGCTCACGGCGGCGTACATGAACCTGTTCGGACAATACGCGCAGGCCGTGGCGCCCGCCGTGAAGTACATCGGTGGCCAGTACATCAACCGCGATCACGCAGGCGACCCCAATGCGCGCGCGCCCTTCGTGGCGGTGCCGCGTGCGAAGCAGCGCGAGGCGCTCACGTTCCTGATCGACCGCGTCTTCGTCGAGCGGGCGTTTACCGTCCCGCCCAGCGTGCTGGCGCAGTTCGGCTCGAATCGTTGGCTGCACTGGGGGACGACGTTGACCTGGAACGGGCGCATCGACTTTCCGTTCCACGAACAGGTCGTCGGGTTCCAGTCCGCGGTCATGAGTCAGATGTTGAACCCGTTCCGCCTGGCCGCCATTCGCGACGGCGAGACCAAGTTTGGTCAGGCGAATGTGGTGACGATTCCGGAAGTGATGGACCAGCTGACTAGGGCGACGTGGAGCGAGGTGTGGGCCGCGCCGGCGCGGAATGTGAGCGCGATGCGCCGTGACTTGCAGCGCGCCTATATCGATCAGCTCACGACCATGATCGTGACGCCGGCGGATCGTACACCCGCGGATGCGCGCGCTGTGGCCCGCTCGCGGCTCGTAGATCTCAACCGCCGGCTCGGCGCCCGGCTCGGGACACCCACCGGTCTGGACGCGTATACGGTCGCCCACCTCCAGGAAGCTCGCGCCCGCATCGCCAAGGCGCTGGACGCGAGTCTGGAGGCCGAGCGGCCGCGGGCCGCGGGAGGAGCAAACTAGCGCATCGCGGCGATCAGTCCGGCGTGATCGGATGGCCAGATCCTGTACGCGGGTCCGGCCAGCCGGTCCGCCGGCACGCCGCCGAATCGATCGATCTGCCCGAACAGCTTCCCATCGCCCTGGGCGAATCCCCGCGTGAACACGTAGTCGATCCGCTGATCGAAGGCCGCGACCGGATCGGACAGATCAGCCAGATGGCAGCACGTGACGCCCCCCCCGTTCGCGCCGGGCCGCAGCGCCGCCCAGCTGTCGGTGTAGCCGGAGGTCGTCAGCACGTCGTGCATCGGTGACCCGGGCTGATCGTTGAGATCGCCGACGAGGATCACGCGCTCGCTCGAGGCCAGGGTCGCGACCATTTCGCCCACTTGCGCCGCGCGAATCGACGCCACGAGTCCGGGCGGTGCGCCCGCGAGGTTGGATTCGGTGTGAGCCGTCGCGAAGGTATACGCTTTCCCATCCACCGTCGTCTGCGCCCAGACCCAGCCGCGAATGAGTGAGACTCCCGGCGCAATGGGGCCGAGATTCACCGCGAACGCCTGGCCGCTGGCGGCGTGCACGGCGACGCGATCCGCGTCGACGAGCAACACGTCATGATCGAACAGGCGGACCAGCCCGCCGTGCAGGCTCACGTTGATGTTGTCGGACGTTCCGGCGACGGTGTAATGGAGCCCGCGCCGCGTGAGCGCGTCCTGCAGCAGCGCGAGAAAGTCCTGGCTCACGAACACGGGCACACCGAGGGGCCGCAGGTCGATGTTGATCTCGGACACCTCCTGCAGGCCGACCGCGTGCGGCCGCGCGCGGGCGATCGCATCGGCAATCGCCTCGGCGCGCGCGGGGTAGGCGGTCTGGCCCAGCGTCTCGATCGCCAACAGCAGCGCCGGCAGATCGTCGGACGGATCGGGCGAGGCGAGCGCGCGGATGACGAGATCGACGTCCGCACCGACGTACAGATTCTGCGACATCACGGTGATGTCGGCTGATGGAGCACTCACACGCTGTTCGGACAGCCAGTTCCCCCCCGGTGTATTGGAAGCGAACGGCAAGTATTCCTTGCAAGCGGTGATGACCACGAGAGCTGCTACTGCGATGAGAAGCCGGCGCGGCGTCATGACGGGCTCCAGGTTGAGTGCGGGTACGGTGAACTCGGACGTACCAGCTTCCCCGGAACCCGTCAAGGCGACGTCAAGCTCAACGGCGCACGGCGAGCGCGCTGGCCCGTGCCCGCAGCGCGCGATCGATCTCGGTCATCGAGACATCGACGGGGATCGTCCATTGACCTTGCTGTCTCGTGGGTACGCGGACCGAGGCAATCTCGCCGTCCGTGCCCAGCTCGACGACCGCCGTGGCGCCGTCTTCCCCACTTTCACCGCGACTCATCTTGATCACGAGCGTCCACACGCCTTCGCTCGGCCACTGCCGCGATAATCCGTACACGGCCGGGCGCGCGGTTTCGGTGAACTTCAGCTTGACGCTGCGGCGCTCGCCGTTCACAAACCCTTCGGCAGTGCCCTCGATGGGATAGGCGATGGGTTGGGCATGATGGAACACGTGCACATAGAGCAGCGTGCCGGTATTCGAGCGGTCGTGGGGATTGGCGGGGTACTCGATCGAGATCCAGGGTGGACCAACGGCAAGGGCGGCAACGACGGCAAGGGCGGCAGCGGTAATCATGGTGACTCCTCGTTGGGGTTCACCAGCTAGGATGCCGCCTATGCTGGACCGGTTTGGACGCGAATGTCAGCGAACTGTGGTGCCCGTGCGTGGATCGATGTCCTTCAAGTCCTTGAGGATCATCCGCCGGAAGTGAATCCGATGAATCTTCGTCCAGTACCCTTCCAGATCACGCGACGCGAGCGCGAGCGCGCCGGCGCGGGTGACCCCCGGTGGCGGCGGGACGAGCGCGGCCAGGCGGTCGTACACGAGCCCGCGCAGCGTCGGATCGACGCGCTGCAGCAGATGCCACAGCGACAGCGCGTCCTGCGCGCGGGCGATGGCGAGCGCGGTCCGCGTGGCGCGCGCGCCGCCCTTGGCGAAGTCGAACGCCACCAGCGCGCGGATCAGCGGCTCCGGCGCGTCTTCGGCGTACGGGATCCCGGGGCCGATCGTGGGACGCGTCTGCGTGATCGCGCCGAGCGGTACGCGCGCCGAGCGCTGCCCGGTTTGGAATTCGACTTCCCCTCCGGTCACGTGCAACAGCCCGTTTCCGAGCGAATCCGTGCGCAGCGTGTACGCGCAGCCGAGATCGATTGCCGTGCCGGCGGGCGTCTCGACGAAGAACAGACGCGGCACGGCATCCACCTTGGCGTCGATCATGCCGCGCGCCAGTGCCAGGCGATGCTCGTTTTCACGCGCCGCCACGAGCTGCACGCGGGATCCTGGCAGCACATCCACTTGGCCGATGCGGCCGACCGCGATGAGCGCGCGCGAAGAATCGTCGGTCTGGAGCCAGTCACCCACGTGCAGCCGTCCCGTCGCGGTGAGCGGCGTCGTACCGACCACCGGCTTGCCGGCCAGGCGAGTCAGATCGTACGACGCGGGCTGGCGCTTCACCAGCCACACGCCCGCCAGCACCGCCGC
>JBLNGI010000020.1:0-24214 GCA_050264615.1 Gemmatimonadota bacterium | reverse complement strand
TTGTCCAGGTGCGGACCCGACCCATGCAAATCGCGGTCGATCGAATGTCCCGTGCGGTGCACGAAAGACTCGCCGTATCCGGCCCTCGAAATCACGCCGCGCGCCGCATCGTCCAATGCGGCCCCGGTGATCGGCTGCCGCTGCTTCCACTTCTCCCGCAGCAGCGTGACGGCCGCGTCGCGCGCCCCCCGGACGGCTTCCCAGACCTTGCCCACGTCCGGGCTCGGCTCACGGCCCGCGAACCCCATCCACGTTTGATCCGCGAACACGGTGCCGAGCGCGACTCCGGCCCAGAGATCGAGCAGCAGCACGTCGCCCGGTGCCAGCCGGCGGTCCGCGCCGGCCTTCGGCTCGTAGTGCGGGTTGGCGGCGTTCGCCTGGAATCCCACGATCGGGGGATGATCGGTGACGAGCCCGGCGCGCGCGAACGCGTCCATCACGCGCGCCTGCACGAGCGTCTCACGCACCTCCGCACCCCGCGCCAACTCGCTCCCCGCCCAGCGCAGCGCGTCCTGCGCGATCTGCGCCAGTGCCTCGGCCGCCCGCCGGTGACCGGCGAGCTCGCCCGCCGACCAGCGTGCCGCGAACCGCGTAATCAGCGTGCCCGACGAGATCACGCGCGCCCCGAAACCTTCGATGAGCTGGATGACGCCGTGCGGAACGCGATCCAGATACGGCACCGCGTCGGATGGAGAAACCTCCATGGCTACGGTCTTGCCCGCAACCAGCGCGCGCAGGTGTTCGTGCAGCTCGCGCCACGCGGCGTAGGGGCGCACCTCGCCGGGAAATCCCTCGAACGATGCCAGCTCGATCCGGTGCGCGACCGCGACCGGTTTTCCCTCGCGCGGCAGCAGGACGAAAAACCGCCGCGTGCCCATCCCGCGGATTCCGAGCACGCGCGTGGCCGAAGGGTTGATGCCATGGAAGTCGTACAACAGCCAGCCGTCGGCGCCAAGCTCACCGAGCAGCTGGCGCAGCGCGGAGAAATCGAATCCCTCGAGCAGGCTCACTGGTGCCGCGGATCGGGCGCGGACGCGCGCCACTCACAACCGGTGCCGCCCCGCGCGCGGCAGGCCACGTGCACCATCGCGCCTTCATAGCCTACGAGCAGGCGGAGCAGCTCGACCAGCCCCGCGCCGTAAAACCCGCAGGCGGTGCCGTCGGGCGTCGCCTGAATCGCGATCGGATCGCTGACGCGCGCGACCGGCATGCGCTGGTCCCAGGCGAGCTCGGCGCCGAGCACGGCGCGCGCCGCCCGCCGGGCGGCCCCGTGACGGAACAGGCGTGAGATCCCGGACATCCGCTTCACGGCCCGGCGTGCGGCGCGCCGGCCCGCGTCGGCGAAGACGAGATCGGCGTCGGGCCGGCGGCCCACAAGCCGGAGCAACGCCTCGACGTGCGAGTTATCGACCCGCGCGTCCTTGCGTACGAGCTCCTCGAATTCGGCGAGCTGCATCTGCACGGTGGGGGACAGGCCGAGCCGCTTGACCAGCAGCTCGTCGGCGAACTCCGTGAGCCCGTCTTCAACGGGCGTATCGAGATTCTTGACCGCCTCGAGGACGGCGAGCGGGACGATGCTGTGCACCACGGAGCGCGAAACGTAGCATGGCCTCCCCCATTGCGAAACTCACGTTCCGGCATGAGCCTTCAAAGGAACCGGTATGCCTGACGCCCCCCCCCTCCCCCCCGCCGACGCCAAACGTGAGAGCTTCGAGCGCGAAGCACTCGTGCACCTGGACGTGCTGTACCGGGTTGCGCTGCGGCTGACCGGGAACCCCTCCGACGCCGATGACCTGGTCCAGGAGACCATGCTCAAGGCGTACCGGGCGTGGGATCAATACGAGAAGGGAACCAACGCGAAGGCCTGGCTGCTCACCATTCTGAGGCATGCGTTCATCAATGAGTACCGGCGCCGCACCCGCCACCCGGAAACGGTGGACGTGGACAGCATCGAGCCGTTCGCGGTGTTCTCCGAGGTGCAGGACGACGACCCGCAAGGGGCGTTCTTCGACCGGATCGTGGATGACGAGGTGCTCCGCGCGATCGATCAGCTTCCCGAGGCGTTCCGCGAGACGCTGGTGCTGAGCGACGTTGAAGGCATGTCGTACCAGGAGATTGCCGGGATCCTCGGGGTTCCGATCGGGACCGTGAAGTCTCGGCTGTTCCGGGCCCGGCAGCTGTTGCAGGGCAAGCTCTACGATTACGCCGTCGAGATGGGATACATCAAAGGAAGTCCCGCATGAATTGCCGCGAATGTGTCGATCATCTGTACGAGTTCCTCGACCGCGAGCTGACGCCCGAGCTCGAGCGGGAGATCCGGGATCACCTGGAAGACTGCCCGCCGTGCAGCGAGCAGTTCGACTTTGAGGAGCTGTTCAAAAAATTCCTCCGGGCCCGGTGCCGCACTCAGGGCGCGCCGACGGAGCTCAAGAAGCGGGTGCTGCGCGAATTGTTCGGCGAGTGAAGTGGCTGACGCGGCGCGGCGCCGTCGCGGCGCTCGCGGTCGGTCTGGCGACGGTGTATGGCTTCGGCTGGCGAGGTTTCGGTCTGCTCCTCGCCTTTTTTGTCTCATCGAGCTTGCTCTCGGACAGAACAACCAGAAATGCACGCCAGGTCATCGCGAACGGTGGGATCGCCGCGCTCGCGGCGATGGTGGGCAGCTGGGTCGCATTCTCGGGCGCGTTGGCGGCCGCTACCAGCGACACCTGGGCGAGTGAAATCGGGCGCCAGTCACGCAAGCCGCCACGGCTGATCACGAACGGCACCCCCGTCCCCGCCGGGACCGACGGGGGTATCACGCTCCTGGGAACGGCCGGCGGCATCGCCGGCGCTCTATTCATAGCCGTCCTGGCGCGCGTGCTCGTCCCAGGCGGGTTTCTGATGGCGGTGGCGGTCGCCGGGATTGCGGCCATGTTACTCGACTCTCTGCTCGGCGCGACTCTCCAGGGAAGGCTCAGGTGGCTGGACAACGACGCGGTGAATCTGGCAGCGACGGCCGGGGGCGCGGGAATCGCCGCCCTCATTGGGATGCGGTCGTAGCCGGGGCAGGACCGGCGGGCTCGGCCACTGCGTTGTTGCTTGCGCGCGCCGGCGCCCGCGTCCTGCTGCTCGATCGCGCCCGGTTCCCGCGCGAGAAGCCGTGCTCAGAGTACCTCAGTCCCGAGTCGACGCGTGTGCTCGAACGTCTGGGGTCTGATGTGCTCGCAGCCGTGGCCGCCGCCGCGCCCGCGCACCTCACCGGCATGAAGGTCGTGGCGCCGAGTGGCGCGGGCGTGGTGGGACGATTCGAGACGTTCAGCTTCGCCCTCGCACGTACCCGATTCGATACGATCCTGCTCGCTGCCGCGCGTGCGCGCGGCGTGGAAGTGCGGGAGGGCGTGAAGGTCGAAGAGTTGATTTACGAACAGGGAGCGGTTGGCGGTGTGATTGCCCGGGATACGGGAAGCGGGACGCGGGAGGCGTATCGCGCCCATGTCGTCGTCGGCGCGGACGGGCTGCGCTCGGTCGTCGCGCGGCGACTCGGCAAGATCATTCGCACTGCCCCATATCGCATCGCGTTCACCGCGCACGTGGCGGGTGCGCGCGATGTGGACGATCTCGGCGAAATGCACGTCGGACGCCCCGGCTACGTCGGACTCGGCCCGATCGGAGATGGCGTCACGACCGTCGCGCTGGTGCTACCGGTGTCCGAAGCTCGCCGGGGCGAGCGCTTCTTTGAAGAGCTCGATCGATTCCCCGCCGTGCGCGGGCGCTTCGATCCCCGGCGCATCGTCCGTCGCGTGCTCGCCACCGGTCCGTTCGCGCGCTGGTCGCGCCGGCCTGTCGCGAAAGGCGGCGGCGCGCTGCTCGTCGGTGACGCGGCGGACTTTTTCGATCCGTTCACCGGTCAGGGGATCTACAGCGCGTTGCGCGGCGCCGAGCTCGCGGCCGCGGCGGTTCTCGAGTCGCTCGCGACCGGGGGGGGCGCCGGCCTGGACGGCTACGCGCGCGCGCGCCGCAGCGAGTTCATGGGAAAATGGATCCTGGAGCGCATGATCGGCATCGCCGTCGGCTGGCCGGCGCTGATCGAGCGCGTCGTGGGGCGCCTGGCGCGCCGTCCGCAGCTTGCCGATCTGCTCGTGCGCGCGACAGGCAACTGCGTACCGGCCCGCGCCGCGCTGACGCCGCGCGTCCTCGCGGGACTGGTCCTGTGACCACACGGGGCGTCGAGCCGCCACTCTTCCGCCAGCTGCTCGGACGCTTCGCGACCGGCGTCACCGTGATCACGGCGCGCACCGCGCGCGGTGATCCCATCGGGATGACCGCGAACTCGCTGTCGTCGGTCTCGCTCGAGCCCCCGCTCGTGCTGGTCTCGGTCGAGAAGATACACGAAATGCATACGGCATTGACGGGCGCGACCCACTGGGTGTTCAACATTCTCTCATCGGAGCAGGAGGCGCTGTCGCGCCGGTTCGCCGGCACCGAGCCGAACCGCTTTCTCGGCGTGAGCTACCATGAGAACGATCGCGGCATCGCCGTGATCGATGGGACCGTGGCGCATATCGAGTGCGCGAAGCACGCCGCGGTCCCGGGAGGCGACCACACCATCTTCATCGGCGTGGTCGTGGGCGGTGACGCAACCGACCGACGCCCGCTCCTCTATTATAGAGGCGGGTACGCCGGGCTCAGCCGCTGATGCGCACCGTAGACCGCAGCCGCATCGCCGCGCCGTTCGACCGCGTGTTCAGCGCCGCCAGCGCCGTGACCCGCTGGCCCGACATCCTCCCGCACTACCGTTGGGTCCGCCTGCTCGACGACGGCCTCGTGGAAATGGCCGCCTGGCGTCCGTTCGGCCGCGTGAAGTATCCGACGTGGTGGGTCTCGGAGATGACGATCGACCGGCCCGCCGGCGAAATCCGGTATCGTCACGTACGGGGCATCACGCGGGGCATGCAGGTGGTGTGGAGGCTGGTGAATGATGCTGGAGGTTCTGGAGGAGAAGGCGTCGAGGTCGAAATCGTGCACACGTGGGACGGGCCGCGTTGGCCCCTGATCGGACGCCTCGCCGCCAATCTCGTGATCGGTCCGATCTTCATTCATGGCATCGCATCCCGAACGCTGGCCGGGATCAAACACGCCGCGGAGACCGCATGAACAGTTTTCGTCGGGTCGTCATCACGGGAGTGGGAGCCGTCACACCGATCGGCACGGCTGCCGCGGGATTGTGGGACGGTCTCGCGGCACGAACATCGGCGGTGCGCACGATCTCGCGCTTCGATCCCACGCCGTTTCGCAGCCGCATGGCCGCGGAAATCCCCGACTTCCGCCCGCAGGATCATCTCGACGCCAAGCGCGCCAGGCGGCTCGATCGGTTCTCGCAGCTTGCCGTCACCAGCGCGCGCCTCGCGCTCGAGGATTCGGGCGTCGTTGCCGAGCGCGAAGATCGCGACCGGGTCGGAACGATGATGGGCTCCGCGCTCGGCGGTGCGGCGTTCGCCGAATCGCAGGTCCCGGGCTATCTGGCGGACGGACCGCGCGGGCTCGACCCCTCCCTGGCGCTCTCGGTGTTCTGCGGCGCCGCGAGCTGCAACATCGCGATCGAGTTCGGCTTCACCGGCCCCAATGCCACGAACGCGATGAGCTGCGCGTCTGGGACAATCGCGGTCGGGGAAGCGTTCCACGCCGTGCGCGATGGGCGCGCCGACCTGATGCTCGCCGGCGGCGCGGAGGCGCCGATCGCCCCCATGACGTTCGCCGCGTTCAGCATCATCCGCGCGATGAGCACGCGCAATGACGACCCCGCGACGGCATCGCGTCCGTTCGATGCGAGTCGCGACGGCTTCGTCATGGGCGAAGGCGCCGCCGTCCTGGTGCTCGAGGAGCGGAGCCGCGCCCTCGCGCGCGGCGCGAAGATCTACGCCGAGGTCGTGGGCCACGCGTATACCAACGACGCCTATCACATGACGGCGCCGCGGCCGGACGGGCGCCAGGCGGCGCGCGCCATCCAGCTCGCCCTCGCCGACGGGGACGTGGCACCCGGTGAGGTCGAATACATCAATGCGCATGGCTCCTCGACGCCGCTCAACGACCCGACCGAGACGTCCGCGATCAAACAGGTGTTCGGCGAGCACGCCTACCGCCTGGCCATCAGCGGCACCAAGGGCTATTACGGCCACGCCCTGGGTGCGAGTGGGGCGATCGAGGCGGCGATCTGCGCCCTCGCGCTGGAGCGCGGCTGGCTGCCACCGACCTTGAACCTCGATCGCCCCGATCCCCAGTGCGATCTCGACTGCTTACCGGGGGCCGGACGGACGGCATCCCCGGCTGCGGTCGTTTCAAATTCATTCGGCTTCGGGGGAATCAACGCGGCGCTGGTGTTGCGGCCTGACAGCGGCGCCCGGTAGATTGGCGCGGCTTTCACACCCAAGAGGAACACGTGAATTACCGGATACTCCGGGCTCCCGCGGCCGAGTTCATCGGTACCATGCTGTTCGTCCTCGTCGGAGCCGGTAGCATCGTCGCCAACGTCAGCGGGCCGGGCGGCTCGCTCGGCATCGCGCTGGCACACGGCATCGGCCTCGCGGTGCTCGTGACGATCATGATGCCGATCTCCGGCGGCCACCTGAATCCGGCCGTCAGCATCGCGCTGTGGATCGGCAATGTGATCGACGCCAAGACGCTCGGTCGCTACGTCGCCGCGCAGCTGCTCGGCGCGATCGTGGGTGCGCTGCTCATCAAGGGGCTATTCCCCGCCTCGATGGTCCGGATTTCGTCGCTCGGCACGCCACAACTCTCCGGTGCGATCGGATTCTTCGAAGGCATCGCGCTCGAAGCGCTGTTCACCTTCATCCTGGTGAGCGCGGTGTTCGGGACCGCCGTGTCCCCGCAGGCACAGCGCGTCGGTGGATTCGGGATCGGGCTGGCGCTGCTCGTCTGCGCGCTGGGGGGCGGCGCGCTCACCGGTGCCGCGCTGAATCCGGCGCGGGCCTTCGGACCCGCATTGGTCTCGTGGGACTGGCACGGGCAAGCGGTCTACTGGATTGGTCCGGTGCTGGGCGCGGCGCTGGCCGCGGTGGCGTGGAAGTTCCTGCTGTTGCCGCGGAGTGCGACGGACATCACCTGAGCCGACAGTCATCAGCTATCAGCCATCAGCTGACGGCTGATGGCTGATGGCTACAACTGTTCAGCCAATGTCGGTGCGAAGTAAGTAAGGATGATATCCGCACCAGCTCGTTTGATGGCCACCACCGACTCCCACATCGCGCGCTGCTCATCCAACATGCCGCGCTCGGCGGCCGCTTTGATCATCGCGTACTCGCCGCTCACCTGATAGGCGCCGAGCGGGGCGCCGAACCGCTCCTTGGCGCGCTGAATCAAGTCCAGGCAAGGGCCGGCAGGCTTCACCATCACGATGTCGGCACCCTCATCCAGATCGAGCTGAATTTCCTTCATCGCCTCGTCGGCGTTCGACCCCGCCATCTGGTAGCTCTGGCGGTCGCCGAACTGCGGAGTCGAACCGGCCGCTTCCCGAAATGGACCGTAGAACGCTGACGCCATTTTCGCGGCGTACGACATGATCGGCACGTGCGAGTACCCGCCGCCATCGAGCGCTTTGCGGATCCCGGCCACGCGCCCGTCCATCATGTCGCTCGGCGCCACGATGTCGACGCCGGCACGTGCCTGGATCGCGGCAACCTTCCCGAGCAGATAGACGGAAGAGTCGTTGTCGACATCGCCGTCGCGGATCACGCCGCAATGCCCGTGATCGGTGTACTCGCACAGGCAGACGTCGCCGATCACGAGCAGCTCGGGGACGGCGCGTTTTACGGCGCGGATCGCTTGCTGCACGATGCCGGTGTCGTCGTATGCCTCCGAGCCCGTGGCGTCCTTCGTCGCGGGAATGCCGAACAGGATGATGCCGCCAAGTCCGAGGGTGGCGGCCCGTTCCGCGTCTTTCACGAGCTCGTCGACGGACACCTGCGCGACACCCGGAAGCGCGGCGACGGGGCGGCGCGTTCCTTCCCCATGCACGACGAAAAGCGGCCACACCAATTGGGATGGCACGACATGCGTCTCTTGCACGAGGCGGCGCAGGGCCGCGGTGCGACGCAGACGCCGCATCCGGCGAATCGGGAACTGTGCGCTCATCGGGCGAGTAAGCTCGCGGCGCCTTCCCGCTCGAGCAAGGCACCAACACGCTCGCCTGACGTCTCAGGGTGCTTCGGATCGAGCGTCGCAGAGGCCGTGAGCTGTGCGGCGCCATCGCGCTCCGTCACGCGAGCGTACAAGCGATCATCGTCGACCCAGGCCGCGACAGGCGCCTGACACCCACCTCCGAGCGCGGCGAGCAGGGCGCGCTCGGCGCTGACCGCTGCCGCACTCTCACGGTCGTGGAGCGGCGCCAGCGCTTTCCGCGTCGCGCGGTCATCCGCGCGAATCTCGATCCCCAGCGCGCCCTGCCCAGGCGCCGGCATCACGTCGAGCGGGTCGATCAGAGATGCCTTGTGCCCCAGCTCGAGCCGCTCGAGCCCCGCAATCGCGAGCAGCGCCGCATCCAGACCGTCTCCGGTCTCGACTTTGCGCACGCGGGTTGGGACATTGCCGCGCAGCGGCACAACCTGGAGATCGGGGCGCAGGAAACGCACCTGGGCGATGCGGCGCAGGCTCGAGGTCCCGATGCGAGTGCCCGCCGGCAGATCCGACAGGGACGTCCCCCCCACCAGCGATTCGCGCGGGTCGTGACGCTTGGGAATCGCCGCGAGCGCCAGGCCGTCAGGAAGCGCGGTGGGAAGATCCTTGAGCGAGTGGACGGCAACATCAATTCGCCCGTCGAGCAGCGCCTCCTCGATTTCCTTGGTGAAAAAGCCTTTGCCCTCGAGCTCGTGCAGTGGGCGATCGATCTCGGCATCGCCCTGCGTCTTGATCACGACCAGCTCCGCGGGCACACCCTGCTCCGCCAGGCGGGCGCGCACCCAGTCCGCCTGCCAGCGCGCGAGCTGACTGCCGCGGGTGCCGATCTTCACGCGAACCGTCTCACGAGCGACTCGACCAGTCCGGGAATGGTGTGCGGTTCGGCTTCGATGATGTCGCGCAATCCCAGCTCGCGCGCGGTCCCCGCGGTGACGGGACCGATCGTGGCGCTCACAAAGCGGCCGCAGGTTGCGGTCTCAGGTCCGACGAGGTTCACAAAGCTCTTGACCGTCGATGAAGAGGTAAACGTCACCGCATCGATCCGGCGAGCGACGATCTCCGAAGCGAGCGGGCCGAAATCATCCTGGACGGGGACGGTGCGGTACACGGGAACGTGCTCCACCGTCGCGCCACGGTCCCGAAGTCCCGCGCCGAGCACGTCGCGGACGTCTTCGGCGCTCGGTACCAGGATCCGCGCGCCGGCCAGTGACCCGCCGCTCGCCTGGATGAGCGCCTCCACGAGCGCTTCGGCGACGAATTCGTCCGGCACGAGCGCCGGGACGAGTCCGCAACTGCGCAGCGCATCGGCGGTCGCGCTCCCGATGGCGGCGATGGAGGTCGGTGAAAAAACCCGGGGGGTCAGGCCCCACGCCACGAGGCGATCGAGCACGATCTGCACCGCGTTCTGGCTGGTGAACACCACCCAACGGTAGGCGGAAAGGCCACTCAGTGCAGCTCGCAGCGCTCCGAGGTTCTCGACGGGCCGTATCCGGATCACCGGAGCCACGATCGCTTCGGCACCATGGTCTTCGAGCGCGTGCACCAGCGCTGCGGCCTGTTCACGCGCCCGCGTTACCACGATGCGGCGTCCGCTCAGTCCGCGCGTCATGAGGCGTTGCAATCTCACCGTGGCTTATCCCATTATCAACCATGCTCCGCTCATTCCGCGCCGCGCTCGGCCGCTTCTGCCTGCGCCGGGCGGCTGCGGCCCAGCGCGCAGCGCCGCGCCGCGCGCTGTTCTGGCTGCGGCTCGCCTGCCGCTTCGCACCCGGGTTTGCCGAGGCATTCCCGGCGCTCGTGCATCTTTCGCGCGCTCTCGATGATCGGTGGGGCGCCGTCGAAGCCGCGCGCGAGGCCACCGGGCGGTTTCCGCACAACGCCGACGCGTGGATGCTGCTCGGCGAAGCGCTCCAGATGGTGTTTCGACAAGACGACGCGCTCGGCGCGTTCGAGCAGGCGCTGGCGCTGGAGGAGCGCGCCGATGCGGCGATGGCCGCCGGCGGGCTGTATCACCGGATGGGACGATTTCCGGACGCGGCCGCGCGATTCGCGCGCGCCTACGCGGCGGGCGGCGGCGCGATGGCGCTGTGGAACAACGCACAGGCTCTATACGATGCGGGAGACCATGGCGCGGCGGATGAAGCGCTCAACCTGTGGGCCACGCAGGTCCCGGACGGGCACGATCGCCTGCCCGAGGCGCGCGCGGAATTACGGGCGAAGGCTGCGGCGCGCGCGCAGATACAGTGACAGCGCGTAGCCGAGCACGAGCGCGCCCGCGATGACGTAGGCGGCGATCATGTAGCCGGCGTTCTGCGGCACCGTCTGCATCACCCCTCCCCCGTCCCCCTTCCCCCGTCCCCCGCCGCTTCAAGCTGCTCTCTCAGGTAACTCAACGCATACCGCTGGATCACAAAGCCCACATACAGCAGGGTGAACACACCCACCGACATCAGCCAGGTGGCCAGCATGGCGGGAGGTAAGGAGGGCGCGCTCGGTTTGAGTACGATCGGCATGGGATGCAGCGTCCGGAACATGTAGACGCTGAAGTGAATGAACGGCACCAGTACCATGCCGCAGATCCCCAGCACGGCGGCGAAGCGCGCCCGTTCCGCGGGATCGGTGACCGCGTTCCGCAGCAGCAGGTACCCCACATATAGAAGAAAGAGAAACAAGGTCAGCGTGAGGCGGGCGTCCCACGACCACCAGGTGCCCCAGATCGGCTTGCCCCAGATGGGGCCCGTCGTGAGCACAATCGCGGCGAAGACGGTGCCCACCTCCGCGGACGCGGCTGCGAACCGGTCCAGACGGGGGTCTTTGAGAAACAGATAGAACACGCCCGCGAGCCCGACCAGGATCATCGCCGTTTCGGCCCAGATCGCGGCCGGCACGTGCACGTAGAAGATTTTTTGCGCGGCGCCCTGCATGCGCTCGAGCGGCGTGTACACCAGCGCGCGCACATAGACGCCCGCAAGGAGCAGCAGTGCGGTCACGGTGATCCACCGACCCGCGCGCAGTAGTCTCATTCGTTCACCGTCGCGGGAAACAGCAGAAGAGCGAGGACGACGAAGACGATGTCATATGCGGCCAGCATCTTAAGCCAGCCGATGATGTCGTTCAAGGGACGGCCCGCAAGCAAGGGGCCGGTAGCCCGCGCCGCCCACATCAAGGGTGGAATCATGAACGGGAGCACCAGCACCGCGAGCAACAACTCGGACACACGCGTCCGCACCGTCATCGCGCTGAACAGCGTTCCGACGGACACGAATCCGATCGTGGCGAGGACAATCACCAGCGCGAGCGGCGCCGCGTATGGCCACACCGCGACGTTGAAGAACAACGCGAGTAGCGGCACGCCAATCAGCTCGACCGTTCCCACGAACACCAGATTCGCCATCAACTTGCCAAGATAGATGGCGCCTCGCCCGATCGGCGCGAGCAGCAGCCCGTCGAGCGCCTGATTCTCGAGCTCGAGCTGAAATGCGCGATTGAGCGCGAGCACCGCCGCGAACGTGAGCGTCACCCACAGGATGCTGGGCGCGAGATCGACCGCGGCCACTGCAGTCGGATCGCGCGCGAACGTGAACACGAGCAGCACGAGAATCACGAACATTGCCGCCGAGACGATCGCGGTCCGGGAACGGAACTCGATCAGCAGATCCTTGGATGCCACCGTCCAGCTGTGGCGCACGACTTCAGGCAATCGCATTGCGGTACTCCTCACCGACCTGCTGCGGCCCCCGTCCGGCACGCGGCGCGAAATGCACGAACCGTCCCGCGCGCATGAACGCGACATCCGTCGCGAGCCCCGTGCCCTCCTCGACGTTATGCGTCACCAGCACGGTAGCCCGCCCCGCGGCGGCATGCTGTGCGAGCAGCCGGCCGAGCGTCTCGGCGGCCGTGCGATCCAGCCCTGTGAACGGCTCGTCCAGAAGCAGCACCGCAGGGTTGTGGACCAACGCGCGCGCGATCGCCACACGCTGGAGCAGGCCTCGCGACAGTGCCCGTACCGGCCGATCGGCGTGCTCTTCGAGCCCCAGGCGGGCGAGCAGCTCACCGGGAGGATGCACGTCGTATAACGAGGCCCAGAAACGCAGGTTTTCCTTGACCGTGAGCTGGTTGTAGAGCTGCGCCTGGTGACCGATCCAGCCGATCGCCCGGCGCCCGCCATCCACGTGCGCGTGTCCCCGCTGCGGCCGAATCAGGCCTGCCAGCACCTTGAGGAGCGTCGTCTTGCCGGCCCCGTTGGGCCCAAAGATGGCGAGTGTTTGGCCGGGCCGCACACTGAAGGAAATGCCGTCCAGGGCCCTGACCGATCCGAAGCCGTGGTGCAGCTCCTCAGCCCGCAGCATCGATGGCGGCCGCGAGCTCACTCAGTTCGTACGGTTTGACGAGGTAGCGACTGTGCCCCAGATCGAGCACGTCCATGAGCGGCTCCATGCTCACGTACGCCGTCGTCACGACGACGGGGAGAGTTGGCAGGGTCTCGCGGATGCGCTGCAACAGGGCGATGCCGTCGGTGTCGGGAAGACGCATGTCGAGCACGAGAACGTCGGGCTTGAACACGTCCAACTGACGCATCGCCTCGGCCCCGTTCGGCGCGTACGCCATGGAGTATTTGCCCTGAAAGAAGCGCTCGTAGGAGTACTGCAGAGCGGCCTCGTCTTCAACAAACAGCACCTTCCTCGGCGGCATCGGGCCAATCTACGTTAAGCGACGCCGGTCTCCAATTCGAACAGGTCGTCCAGCTTGGTGAGCACGAGCAGGAAACGCAGCTCCTCGTTCGCGCCCCGCAAGCACACCGTCAGACGGCGCTCGGCCGCCTTGCGCTGGACCAGCATCAGCGCGCCGAGACCGGCGCTATCGACCGAGCGAGTCCCCGAGAGATCGATCACCAACCGTCCCGCGCCTTCGGCCAGCCCGTCGAGGATATCCCCGGCGGAACGGCGAAACGTAGTGCGGGAGTCGAGATCGAGCCGCTCCGGCGCAGCGATCGTTTTTTCTACAGGTCGTGTAGACATCAGAGTGTTCTCCACGGCCTCGCCTTATGCCACTCCAGTGCCATATGCTCTAACACGCGGTGCATCAACCGCTTGGCACAAGCTGGTGAGCGCGCTCACGCGGTCAGGCTGCCGCATACCGAGCGGGCCGGTGCAACTTGCTAGAGTCACCCTCTTCCTTAATATCCCCGAATCATGGCGACTGACAGGATCGAAACACTCCTCGACGAGCAGCGGCGCTTCCCTTCCCCCGATTCCTTCAAAGCCCAGGCGCACGTTCGTGATGCGACGCCGTATGAGCGCGGCCGGCGCGATCCGGAAGGTTATTGGGCCGAGTGGGCCAGGCAACTCGAATGGATCCAGCCCTGGACCCGGGTGCTCGAATGGAATCCGCCACACGCCAAGTGGTTCCTGGGCGGCAAGCTCAACGTCTCCGCGAATTGCCTGGACCGGCACGTGCGCGCTGGCCGGGCTGGACGAGTAGCCCTCATCTGGGAAGGCGAACCGGAGGGAGAGACCCGGCGGATCACCTACGGCGAGCTGCATCTCGAGGTCAACAAGTTCGCCAACGTGCTGAAAGGCCTGGGCGTCCGCAAAGGCGACCGGGTCGCGATCTATCTGCCGATGGTTCCGGAAGTCGCGGTCGCCATGCTCGCCTGCGCGCGTATCGGCGCGGTGCATACCGTCGTGTTCGGTGGTTTCTCGGCGGAGTCGCTGCGGGACCGGATCAACGACGCGGGCGCCAAAGTGCTGGTCACCGCCGACGGCGGGTACCGGCGCGGCGCGATCGTGCCGCTCAAGCAGAATGCCGACGATGCGCTGGCCGATACGCCGACGATAGAACGTGTCGTTGTACTCCGGCGCACCGGCCAGACCGTCACGTTCAAGACCGGACGCGACCTGTGGTGGTCGGAGCTCATGGCGCGTGCCGCGCACGATTGCCCCCCCGAGGCGATGGACGCCGAGGACCCGCTCTACATCCTGTACACGTCGGGCACGACGGGAAAGCCCAAGGGCATTCTCCACACCACGGGCGGTTACCTGACGCACGTCTACGCCACCACCAAGTGGGTGTTCGACCTCAAGGATTCCGACGTGTTCTGGTGCACGGCGGACGTGGGCTGGGTGACGGGCCATTCCTACGTGGTGTACGGGCCGCTCGCCTTGGGCGTGACGGAAGTGATGTATGAGGGCGCGCCGGACCATCCGGGCAAGGATCGTTTTTGGGCCATTTGCGCCAAGCACGGCGTCACGGTGTTCTACACCGCGCCGACGGCGATTCGCGCGTTCATGAAGTGGGGCACCGAGCTGCCCAAGCGCCACGATCTCTCCAAGCTGCGCCTGCTCGGCTCCGTGGGTGAGCCGATCAACCCCGAGGCGTGGATCTGGTATCACGAAAACATCGGCGGTCGCCGCTGTCCGATCGTGGACACGTGGTGGCAGACGGAGACTGGCGGCATCATGATCACGCCGCTGCCCGGCGTCACCGCTACAAAACCGGGCTCGGCAACGATCCCCTTCCCCGGCATCGAGTCAGCGCTGCTTGATGGCGAGGGAAAAGAAGTGAAGGTCGGTGGCGGATACCTCGCCATCACCAGGCCATGGCCGGGGATGCTTCGCACGATCTGGGGCGACGACGAGCGCTATCAGACAGTTTACTGGAGCCGCTGGGCGAACAACATCTACTTCCCGGGTGACGGCGCCAAGCGCGACGAGGACGGCTACTTCTGGATTCTCGGACGCGTCGACGACGTGCTCAACGTCGCCGGTCATCGCATCGGTACGATGGAGGTGGAGAGCGCGCTCGTGGACCATTCGGCGGTCGCCGAAGCCGCCGTCGTGGGCCGCGCGCACGACCTCAAGGGTCAGGCGCTCGCGGCGTTCGTCACGTTGAAGGAAGGCAAGCAGGGGACCGACGCGCTGCGCGAGGAGCTCAAGCAGCACGTCTCGAAAAAAATCGGCGCCCTGGCCAGGCCGGATGACATCCTCTTTTCCGCTGACCTCCCCAAGACCCGCAGCGGAAAAATCATGCGCCGACTGTTGAAGGATATTGCCGAAGGCCGAGCCCTCGGCGATACGACTACGCTCGCAGATCCGGCGGTAGTGGCGAAGCTGCGCGATCAGTATGAATCACAGGAGACCTGAAATAGGATCTAGGAGTTAGGAGTTGGGATTTAGGGATTGATCGGTCCCCAACTCCCGGCTCCTGACTCCTGACTCCTTTCTCAAGCTCAATAACGCCAATATCCATATCACCGTCATGATGATGGCCGATCCCACGCACCAGCGACAGATCGCGTGGATCACGAAGAGCTCGAGATAGGTGAGGTATGCGGTGAACAGCACGCCCACCGTGGCGAGTCCCACCAGCAGCTGATTCCATTTCGGCTCGAGCAGCGCCGCAGCCCGGAGCGCGACGAGGGCCGCGGCCAGGATCGCGAGATAGCCCACGACGCCGTAGAACGCGACCGGCACGCCGAACAGCACCGCGTACTGGCTGGCCTGGACCGTCTCGCACCCTCCGGTGCCGCATTTGAGCGGCCCGCCAAGCCCCAGCGCGTGCAGCCAGAGGTAGAGCGCGACGAACAGGCCGACGAGCGCGAGCAGCGCGATCGCCTGGCGGTACCGCATCAATCGTGGGCGGGAGCGGCGCGCGGCTTCGGGGAGGGGGGCGAGTGCGCGATGATGCTGTCCACGACGGCCTTGAAGTCGTCGGACGTCGGCAGCCGGCGGAAGTTCAGCTGCTTTCCGTTCGCGAAGAACGTCGGAGTCCCATTCACCAGCAGTTGATCGCCTTCCTGCCGGCTGAACTCGATGCGTTGCGCGTACCGGCCCGCCTGCATGCACTGGTCGTACGCGTTCAGATCCAGCCCGGCGGCTTTGGCGAGATCGCGGAACAACCGGGATGGATCCTTCCCCGTCTGCGCCCACTGATGGCTGTAAAACAGCTGGTCGTGCATCTCGAAGAAACGGCCCTGCGCCCCGGCGCATTGCGCCGCGTGCGCGGAGAAGCGCGAGTACTTGTGAATGGGCAGCGGGAAGTCGCGATACCGCCAGCGCACCTTACCGGTATTGATCAGCTGTTCTTTGATCGTCGGCATCTGAATGATTGCGAACGACGCGCACACGGGACATTCGAAGTCGAGATACTCCGTTATTTCGACCGGGGCGGCCTCCTGGCCGAGCGTGTAGCCACGGAAGCCGTCATCGGCGACGGTGGGCGGCGCGCCCGTCGCCGCCGCCGGCGCCCCTCCACCGTCGGACCTCAGCATCGTGACGGTCCCGGCCGCGAGCACCACGGCCGCCCCTGCCAACACGACATAGAATCGGTTCATTCTTTGTTGTCCCGTCTCCAGGGCTCGTCGTCGTCCGGATCGTCGAGCGACAACTCACGCATCGCTTCTTCGACGATGCGGCGGTTGTCCGCGACCTCCGGTGTGTCATAGGTGCTGCGAACCTCGTAGTGAAACAGCTCGCTGCGCGCGTTGCCGAGCAGCTTTTGCAGCACCGGCGCTGCGTCGAGGAGGCGCCCCGTCCGATCCAGCTCCTGGATCCGCTCGGCCAACGCCCGGAGCAGCGCGACCAGGCGTTGCGCGCGTTCTGGTCCATAAGTCTCTTCGCTCATCGGCCCCTCCCGGAGCACGGGAACCCGTGCTCCTGTTGTGGCATTATACCACACAACCGATTATCTTGCGGCGCCGTTTTTCAAGAGTTCCTAACCCGAAAGGAATCCTCCTGCATGGCTAAAAAGCGTGGTGAGCCCCGGAAGTATGCGATTCCCACGAGCTTCGAGCAGGCACGCGACGAGCTGTTCTCGCACATTCTCCGCTGCGGCGTGCTGGAAGCGGCGCCCGAACACCAGAAGGAATGGTTCGACGACACGTTGCTGTATCTTGCGGATCGTTTTTCCGACCTGACCGAGACCGAGTTGGGCGATTTGCGGGTCCTGGGCGAGCGCTATTGCCGTCCTGTTGTGCCGCGCACCGCCCCCGTCGGCGCCAACGCCTGACGCAGGCGGTTCGTTCGCCGGCCGGAAGGGCGCCTGATGGCCGGCGCCCTTTTCGTTTCTAGGCGCCGCGCCACCAGCTCGGAAACCGGCGCGCGCGCCACCCGGCCGCGAGCCGCACGCCGCCCGCGAACCCGCTCTCGATGAACCAGCCGTGCCGCCGACCCGGCCCCTGTTCGACTCCGATGATCAATGCCACGAAGCCGCGCCCCGGCGCACCCTGCGCCCCGAAAAATGCGCCGCCGACCCCGGCATAGAGCCCGCTACCCGAGCGGGCCGATGAATTCAGCAACAGCTGGAGCGTGAGCTGCGCGCGCACCGCGGCCGCCTGGTCCGGCGACACCACACCTCCGCCGACGGCAAGCGCGATGCGGCTGTCGTTACCGGGGCGATGCGCGACCCCGAGCTCGGCGCCCGCGAAGGTTTCCCGCGCAAACGCCGCCGCCGCGCCGAGACTCAGCTCCGTGGTCGTGAGCTGCCGCGATTGAAGCGCCAGAATCGGCAGCAGGCACAACAGGCTAGGCAATGGTCACGTCGTAACTGATGGCAATGTCGGGGGCGAGCGACGCGACCACCGAGCAGTACTTCTCGAGCGACAGCTCGATCGCGCGCCGCACTTTCCCTGCTTCGGCTCCTTCGCCGCGGACCGACACGTGGAATGCCATCGCGGTGACACGGCGTGGCTGCGCTTCGCGGCGGGTCCCCCGCAGCCTGATGTCCAACGCTTCGAGCTTGATGCGCTGCTTTTGCAGGATGATCACGATATCGGAGGCGGTGCAGGTTGCCGCGGCGAGCAACAGCAGCTGAACGGGCGAGGTTGCGACCTTGGTGTCGCCGTCCACGAGAATGGACGGCTGGCCTGGCCCTGCTCCTTCGAACTGGAGAGCCTTGAGCCAGCGCATCGACACTTCGGCGATTGGCGGCTCCGCCATCAGTTCCCTCGCCGGGTCGTCAGGCCGATGAACACGCGGTGCTTGTTCAGCGCGTCCAGCGCGCGGTACTCCAAGAGCCAGTTGAACGTGGAGCGATATCGCAGCTCGAACCCGAACGTGAGATTGAGCCAGAGGTCGGGGCACTGCGGATCGTCACCGCACGCCTGGTGCCCCGCGAGCGAGAATCCCAGGCCGACGTACGGCATCGCGACCTCTTCATCTGCCGTGAAGCGCCACAGCGCATCCAGGCTGCCGGCGTACGTGCTGGGTCCATTGAAGACCCCGAGATCGAACGACGGGCGCAGGCGCAGCCGGTCGGTGAACAGGTCTCCCATATCCAGCGTGGTGCCGAGGATGAACTGGCCGTCGCTGTCCAGATCCAGACCGCCGCGCACACCGAATCCGAACACCCCGATCCGCGTGCCGCTATGACGGCCGTTCTTTGGGGGCACGAAGTCCTGCGCCGTCGCGAGACGCGCGGCCAGTCCGGCTCCGAGCAGCACCAGCAATCCGATTCGGGTCAAGGTGTGACCTCGCGCTTTCGCGCCGCCGTCCGTCCGTAGTCCCAGATAGCGTACACTGCAATCGCCGCGGTGGCCCACGCCAGCCGGCGCACATGGGGCGATTCGGCGATCGCTGCAACCAGCGTCAGCAGCTGGGCGATCGTCACCGCCTTGCCGCCCGCCCGCGCCGGCAGCGCGACCGGCCGGCGCAGCAGCCACGTCGCGACGAACCCCAGCACCGCCAGCAGATCGCGCAGCAGGACGCCGAGCAGCTCGTACCACTCGAGCGGCCCGCGCCGGGCGATCGTCACGAATGCCGTCACCATGAACGCCTTGTCGGCGATCGGATCGAGCACCGCGCCCATGCGCGAGGAACCCAGCCGCCGCGCCAGAATGCCGTCGGCGAAATCGGTCGCCGCCGCGAGCGCGACGATTGCAATTTGCCACGCGGGTGAAGCCGCCATCGGGAACAAAACGGCGAGCGGAAACCGCACGACCGTGAGGGCGTCCGCTACCGCGAATCGCGGTTTCACCGTACCTTAGCCTCCGTGGACCTCAAGCTGCTTAAGCAAGCGGCCATCTTCCAGGATTTGGACGAGGGCGAGCTCGCGCGAGTCGCGGAAGTCTGCCGCGAACAGAAGTTCACCGTCGGCCAATACGTCTTCAAGGAAGGCGAGCCGGGCAACCGCCTGTTCCTGATTTCGGAGGGGGAAGTCCGCATCTCCCGCACCATTCCCGGGTCGGGCGAGGAAGCGCTGGCGGTCCTGAAGCCCGGCGCGTGCTTCGGGGAAATGTCGATTTTCGACCGTTCCGAGCGCTCGACCGATGCCATCGCCAACACCACATGCACCCTGATCACCATCTCCCGCTCCGACTTCGAGCTGCTCCTCGACTTCAATCGCGACATCGCCTATAAGGTTCTCTGGTCGGTCGTGCGGCTCCTGTCCGCCCGGCTCCGCGTGACGAACGACAATCTGCGGTCGTTCCTCGCGATGTCCATGTTCTAAACGGAGACTCCCGTGAACGCATTGGCGCCGTACGCCGCGTTTTTCATGCGGCTGGCTGTGGGTGGTGTGTTCTTGAGCCGCGGCATCGATCGAGTCCAGGCCGGCATCCCGAACCTGTCGCTGGCTTCCCTGTTGACGCTGCTCGTGATCGCGATCGAGACGGTCGGGGCGGTGTGTGTGCTGCTCGGCATGTGGACCCGCTTCTGGGCCACGGCGATGGCCGTGTTCGTGGCGGTGACGATCGTGGCAATCAAGCTGCCGCATCACGCCAACATCGAGCTCGAAGCGTTGCTGCTCGCCGGCTCGGTGACCCTGATGGCGCTCGGCGACGGGCCCCTGTCGATCGGGATCCGGTTTAAGAAGACCAGCTAATGCAGGATTCTTAAGACTCCGGCGTCCGCCCCGGCGCGCAGGAAGCTCTCCGGATCGGTTGCGGGAATCCCGATGCCCGTCTGTTTGCGCCAGCGCTTGGCGCTCGCTTCCATGTACTCCTCGAGCGAGCCGGCCGCCCACTCGGCGGCGTCGTCCTTCATCTGGCGCACGATGTCTTCCCACGACCCGACATAGGTCGATCCGGAGATCGTGCTCACCCGGTGCAGCTCACCGGTCGAGCCTTTGTTCTTCATGCCCTGCAGCTCGGTCAGCAGCGTCCCGAACAGCTCGATCTGGCGCGGATCGCTGATCTGGCCGTCGGGCCGCATCGCTTCGATCTCCGAGAGCAAGAGATCCTCCGGGGCGGCGTCGCCCGCGAGCTCGTTGAGCCGCTCGTTCCAGGGCACCAGCTCGGGATCGTCGTCGGGAAGGCGGTAGACGCTCTTCTTCAGCTCGACCAGGCGCCAGATGGCGAGCGCGTCGTAGTGCTCCTCGGGGCCGGTCCGCTCGAGATGAAACAGCGCCGCCTCGTACTCGCCCCGATCATACAGCAGGTTCGCAAGATAGATGCGCGCTTCACCCAGACTCGGATCCAGCTCCAGCGCGCGCCGCAGCCAGTGCAGGCTGCCGCCTTCATCCGCGAGCCGGTGCGCCGCGTACCCCACACACGCCGCGGCATCGGCGGAGTCGGGATGCGCGCGCAAGGCGCCCTCGAAGAAGCGGCGCGCCTGATCGAGCGCGCCCTCGCGAAACAGCGCGCGGCCGATCTGCAGCATCAGGTCGTGATCGTCCTGGAAGCCGAGTGCGAGGACGCGGTCGAAGCAGGCGAGCGCGCCGGCGCGATCGCCGAACTTCAGCAGGACCTCACCCAGTCCCGCGAGTGTATCCTCGTGGTCGGGATCGAGTCCGCGCGCTTCTTCGAACGCGCGCCGGGCCCACGCGTACTCCTCGCGCGCGAGGCGCGCGTACCCCAAGCCGACGTGCAGCTCGACGGCGTGCGGATAGAGCGCCAGGCCCTCGCGCAGCGTCTCTATCGCCTCGTCGTATTGTCCTTCGTTGTAGAACTGATGTGCACGTTCGTCGTATTCGTCGGAACTGAGGAACTGGTCCGACATCGAACGGGTCCCCCCGGGAAGGTTGTGCTATGATACGAAACGGAGCACTCTTACACAAGCGACCATGTCTCTAGGATTTTCCCCGATCGAAGGCGGCTCGGCGACGTCTCCCGGCGGCTTCACCGCCGCCGCGGCGCACGCCGGATTGAAAGCGGACGGTGCGCTCGACGTCGCGTTGCTCGTCAGCGCGACCAGTTGCGCGACGGCCGGTGTCTTCACCAAAAACGCGCTGCGCGCGGCGCCCGTGATCTACGACGCCGAGATGCTGGCAGACCGGCCGGGACGCATCCGCGCCGTCGCGATGAATGCGCGCGTGGCAAATGCGTGCACGGGCGCCCCCGGTCTCGAGGCGGCCCGCGCGATGGCCCGCACCGCCGAAGAGGCAGCCGGTCTGCCACCCAGGACAGCGCTGGTCCTCTCGACCGGTGTGATCGGCGTGCCGCTCCCTGTGGATAAAGTCGGGCGCGGGCTCCGCGAGGCGGCGGCGAAACTCTCGACGAGCGGCGGCGCCGAAGCCGCGCGCGCCATCATGACGACCGATACCCGGCCCAAGCACTGCGCGGTGCGTCTCGAAACGCCCGGCGGACCGATAACGATCGGCGGCATGGCCAAAGGCGCGGGGATGATCCATCCCGACATGGCCACGCTGCTGGGCATCCTCACAACGGACGCGGTCTCCGAGCCGGGGACCCTTCGTCCGTTTTGGAAGCGTGTGGTCGACCGCTCGTTCAACGCGATCTCGATCGACGGCGACACGAGTACCAACGATTCGGCGCTGTTTCTCGCCAACGGCCATGCCGGGATCGACCCCTCGCGCGATGGCGCGACCTGGAAGCTGTTCGAGGAGGCCGTGACGGACGTCGCCCGCACTCTTGCCATGGCCGTGGTTGGGGACGGCGAGGGGGCGACCAAGCAGCTCCAGATTCAGATCGTCGGCGCTCAGACCGAGGGGCATGCGCGGGAAGTGGGGCGCGCCATCGCGCGTTCCACGCTGGTGAAGACGGCGATCTACGGCGGTGATCCCAACTGGGGACGGGTGCTCGCGGCGGCCGGGGTGGCCGGCGTCGCCCTGGTCGCCGACCGAATTACGCTCGAGGCAGCGGACGGCGACGCATGGCTCATGCTCGCGACGGGCGGCGCGACCGCGCTCCCCGATCCGTCCAAGGCCCGCGCGATCTTCCAGCAGAAAACCATTCGCCTCCGGCTCGACCTGGGACTGGGTCGATCGGAGGCGGTGGTGTGGACCTGCGATCTCACTCCGGACTACGTCCGGATCAATTCCGACTACACGAGCTAAGAACTAGACGTCGAGACGTCTAGACGTCTAGGGCTTCGCTTTTGTCGTATCCCGCTGCATCGTGGACGACGTGGTGGAATTCGACTTGGACTTGCTCTTGCTCTTCTGTGACTTGGATTTCGACTTGGTCGTGTCCGCTGCTGCGTGATGCGTCGCACTGGCGTGCGACTTCGAAGCGGCAGCCGGTTGCTGCGCGGGCTGCTGCGCAGGCTGCTGTAGGGCAAGAGTCAGAAGAAGCAATGCGGCCAGCATAAAGCCTCGGGGTTGTGGTCGCCCTTACGACCCCGTTTTTCCCCGCGGCGTCACCGCCACCTTGGGCGCCGGTACATTCGGCAACATCGCGCGCACATGCGCCAACGCATCGGCCGGCGTGCGCCCGCCCCCACGTTGCAGCTCCTGATCTGCGGCGGTCGCGACATCGAGCAGCCGGTCCCCGTGCAGCCCCTGCGCGTGCGCTTCCACCAGTAGATCAGCGGCGGAATCGGCGTTGAAGCGATGCGCCACGAGATCCGCAGCGGCGTGCAAGGCGGGCGCCGGTGGCTCCCCGGGAGCCATCGTGAGCATCCGCTCCGCGATCGACGGGGGCAGGCCGCGCGCGAGCGCCGCGGCTACGGCAGCGACGTGCCCTTCGGGCTGTGGCTGCCCCGGAAGTGCGCGACCCACGAGTACCCGCGCCTCACGCAGCTGCAGCAGACCGCGGCGCACGCCATTCACCAGGCGATCGGGCGGAATCCCCTTGGCGCTCCCTTCCAGCGCTTTCTGCACGAGCGGCTCTGTAGGCAGGCTCTCCGCCACCGCTGCGGCGATCAACGAGTCGATCGCGGGAATCGCCTCGGCCGGGACGCGCCCGGCGAGCTTCGTCGTTCCCGGCGTTTGCGCGCCGAGCGGCATGGGCAGGAGCAGCGTCAGGGCGAGGCGCAACCCGCGCGTCACGGCTGCTCCGCGGGCCGAACGATGAGTACGGAGTTCTCCCGACCCGAGCCGAATCCGTCGTCGACGAACCGGCCCGCCAGGGGATCGGTCACCCAGCGCTCCCCGTCGATGACGAACATGTATTCATGTTGCCCCGCCGGGAGCACCGCCGCAGCGTGCCAGATGCCGTCGTGATCGTCGTCCCGGAGATGCAGCAGCCCGCGGCTCCAGTTGTTGAACGAGCCGACGACCTCGACCGAGCGCGCTCCGGGGAACTGCCCGACGAACTGCGCCATGCCTTCACGCTCACCCAGCGGACCCTGCGAATTGCGCGTCGAGATGAGGAAGATCGCGGCAACTCCGGCGGCGAGCGCAAGACCAAGCCAGGGCAGGATGCGCGTGACGCGGGTTGGCCGCGCGGTCACAGGAACAGCCATCTGGCGAATCTCGGCCATCACGCGAGCCTCGACGCTCACCGCAGGCGGCGTCTTCAGCAGCTCGATCGCGTCGTCCAGCCGGTCGGTCATACCAGCGCTCCCAATGCCGCCACCAGGGCCTCTCGAGCACGATGCACCCGCATCTTGAGCGTGGGGATCCGGGCTCCCGTCACCTGCGCCATCTCCTCGTAGCTCAACCCTTCCACGTGTTTCAGCACAAATGCCTCGCGCTTCTCCGGCGGCAACGCCGCCAGCGCCCGCTCCACGAGCGCGACCTGTTCACTGCGCTCCAGCATCGTCCACGAGTCGGCCTCATCGGCCAGCGCCGGCGCCGGAACCTCGCTGAGCGGGACGTCGCTCATGTGTTTCCGCGCCAGATGGCTGCGGCAACGATTGCCGGTGATCCTGTACAGCCAGCTCCGCAGATGGCCGGGATCGCGGCATTGTCCCAAATGCCGGTACGCACG
>JBLNGI010000019.1:0-9436 GCA_050264615.1 Gemmatimonadota bacterium | reverse complement strand
TCTCACGATGAAGTGGCTCTTGCTGATCGCCGTCACGATGGTTGCGCTCGCCGCGAGCGTCATGTTGGGTCCGGCCTCCGTGCCGCTCGCGGACCTGTTCCGCTCCGACATCGTCTGGAACCTGCGCGCGCCGCGCGCGCTGCTCGCGTTTCTGGTGGGCGGCTCCCTCGGGGCGGCGGGCGCGTCGCTCCAGGCGCTGGTGCGCAATCCGCTCGCCGATCCGTTCCTGCTTGGCCTCTCGGGCGGGGCAGGGCTCGGCGCCGTGCTCGCGATCGCGCTGCACCTGCCGGGGCCCTGGGCACTGCCGATCGCCGCATTCATCGGTGCCGTGGGCGCGCTGGCGTTGGTCTACAGGATGGGAATGGTCGGCGGAGGCGCGCTGGATCCGCGGATCCTGCTGCTTGGTGGCGTCGCCGTGGGCGCGTTCGCGGCCGCGATCACCACCGCGATCGTCTCCCTGGCGGATGCCGCCGAGCTCCGGAACGCGTTTCTCTGGCTATGGGGTGGACTGTCGTCGGCCTCCTGGGATGCCGTGGTGCTGATAGGTGTCTATATCCCTATCCCGCTGATCGTCCTGCTGGGCGCCGCGCGTTCGCTCGACTTGCTTGCCCTTGGCGAGGAACCGGCCCGCTACCTGGGTGCGGAGGTGGAGCGGGTGAAGCGGCGCGTGTACCTCGCCGCCTCGCTGCTGACGGCGGCCGCCGTCGCCGTCTCGGGCGTGATCGGGTTTGTCGGCCTGGTCGTGCCACACATCGCGCGGCTCTCGTGGGGCCATCGCCATCGCGCGCTCTTACCGGCCGCGTTCCTCGGGGGCGGCGCGCTGCTCGCGATCGCCGACACCCTGGCCCGCACTGTCGTCGCTCCAAGGGAGCTACCCGTTGGTGTCGTGACCGCGCTGATCGGCGTTCCGGTGTTTGCGCTGCTGCTCCGACGCTGGACGATCGCGTGACCCTACGCCTGCATGACGTTCGGTATGCGTACGCCGGAGCGCGGGGCGAGGCGCTGGCCGGCGTTTCGCTCGCGGTGGAGCCGGGGCAATTCGTCGCCGTACTCGGACCGAACGGCAGCGGCAAGACGACGCTCGTTCGGATCGCGTTGGGGGCGCTCTCGCCTTCGCGCGGCAGCGCCGAGATCGAGGGGAGACCGGCGCACTCGTGGCCGCGTCCGGCGCTCGCGCGACTCGTGGGTGTGGTGCCGCAACGCGAAGACAACCTCTTCCCTCAGCGCGTGCGCGAGACGGTGCTGCTGGGCCGCTACCCTCATCTCTCGCTGTGGGGCCGGGAGCGCGCAGAAGATCATGCCGCGGTCCAGCGCGCGCTGGCGGCCTGCGATGTTGAAAATCTCGCCGGCCGCTGGGTGTGGACGCTCTCCGGCGGCGAATACCAGCGCGTGCGGATCGCCCGCGCCCTCGCCCAGGAGCCGAAGCTGCTCGTGCTCGACGAGCCCGGCGTGTCGCTCGACTTGAAACACGAGATGGGACTGTTCGAGCTCGTGCGCGGCCTCGTCGACACGCAAGGGCTCGGCGTCTTGATGATCACGCATGACCTGAATCTCGCGGCCCGTTTCGCCGATTCGCTGCTCCTGCTCAGCGAGGGGAGCGCGATCGCGGCGGGGGCGCCGGCCGATGTGCTGACGCAAGACATCGTCGAAACGGTTTTTTCATGGCCGGTCGCCATGCATACCATCGATGATCGCCCTCAGATGATTCCGCTGCGCCGAACCCCCCGGGCCCAACCCTAGTCCCGCGACCAAGGAGCCGCTCACATGCACGTGGTTGTTCTTGTCCTCGCGCTCGCTCAGCAACGCCAGGACACTGTGCAGCTAAAGCCAGTCGTCGTCACGGCGACGCGCGCTGCGGTGCCGTCAGTGCTCGTCCCGGCCGCGACCACGGTGCTGCGCGGGACGGATCTCGAGGCCCACGGTGTGCGGACCGTTGGCGAGGCGCTCCAGTTGGTGCCCGGAGCGCACGTCGCGGAAACAGGGAGCTACGGCGGGCAGACCTCGCTGTTCGTGCGCGGCGGCGAGAACGACTTCGTGAAGGTCTTGGTCGACGGCGTCCCGCTGAACCAGCCGGGTGGGGGACTGGACCTCGCGCATCTCACCACCGACAACGTGGACCGCATCGAGGTGGTGCGCGGTCCCGCCAGCGTGTTGTATGGGTCGGACGCCGTGACCGGCGTCGTGCAGATCTTCACGCGTGCCGGAACGGGACCTATGCAGCTGGGCGCGGACGCGCGCGCGGGCACTTACGGCAGCACCCAATTCGGGCTCGATCTCGAAGGCGGCACGCCGACGCTGGGCTATTCGCTGCGGGCGTCCCGATTCGGCTCGGACGGACTGTATCCGATCAACAACGACTACCGGAACGGTGTGCTCAGCGGCCGGCTCAGCCTGAAACCCGACGAGCGGACCGAAGCAAGCCTGTCATATCGCTATGGCGACGATCTCTTTCATTTCCCGACCAACGGGCAGGGGCAGCCCGCCGATTCGAACCAGCGCAGCGCCGAGCGGGGTCCGCTCGCGAGTCTGTTGCTGCGCCGTGTTGTGGGCTCCATCGAGGTGAGCACTCAGGCCACCTGGCGTGAGGTGCGGCAGCTGTTCAACGATGAGCCCGACTCTCCAGGGGATACGACGGCCGGCACGTTCTGGAGCAACGACTACGTGCGCCGCGCGGGCGCGGGACTGCTGCTCACCTGGCGGCCACGCGGCGAGGGCTCGACCTCGGTGAGCGCTGGTGTCGATTACGAAGACGAGCGCCAACGCGGCCGCAGCGAATTCAGCGCCTCCTTCGGCACATTCCCCGACTCGATCGACGTGCAGCGCTGGACCACGGGGTACTACGCCCAGGCGGTGCTCGATGTCCGGCCAGTTGCGATTACGGCGGGCGGTCGGCTCGATGACAATTCGCAGTTCGACACGCATGGCACGTATCGGATCGGCATCGTCGTTGATCCCCGCGGTGCGACCCGTTTGCGGGCATCCCTGGGAACGGGCTTCAAGGAGCCGACCTTCTTCGAGAACTTTGCGAGAGGGTTTGTCACCGGGAATCCCGATCTGCAGCCCGAGCGATCGACCAGTTGGGAAGCGGGCGTGGATCGTTCGGTGGCAAGCGGTCAATGGACCCTCGGTGCGACGTATTTCGATCAACACTTCCGCGATCTGATCGATTTCAACGGCTCCACCTATTTCAACGTGCCCGGAGCGAATAGTCGCGGCGTGGAGCTGGACGTGAGCGGCATGCTCACGCCCGCGTTTGCGGTGGCCGTGCGCTACACGTTTCTCCACACGAATGTGAGCACGGGCGGCGCCGACTCGACCGCCGACGCCCTGTTCGTGCCCGGCAAGGCCCTGTTGCGGCGTCCCGCCCACAGCGTCGCCCCTGAGGTGGGGATGCATTTGGGGGGCCAAACTCGCGTGCGCGTGGGTGTGCGTTGGGTGAGTCGCCGGGATGATCTCGACTTCAACCAACCCGTTGGGAGCCGGCGGGTGACGCTCGACCCGTACACCCATGTGAACGTGGCGGCCGAGTACACGCTCTCCCGGATCCAGTTCACCGCGAAGCTGGAGAATGCGTTCGACGACCGCTCGCCCGAGATCGCGGCGTTCCAGCCTCGTGGCCGCACGATCATGCTGGGAGGGCGGTTCATGACGGGCCTGTGAACGTTTCGGTACTTGGCTTAGCTTCCGGGCTGGCACATCTCGTTGGAGGCCGTTGATGCGTTGCGTCGCTCTCGTCGTGCTGTTTGCGATCGTTTCCCTCCCCGCTTTCGCCCAGGCACCCAAGATCACGCCCGCGGGCGATCCCTCGGTTCGCAACGACACGATCTACAAGCTTGCCGTCAATCCCGCGGAGTACGAGGACGAGGACTACATCTACCTGCTCGATGACGGCGTGGTGCGGTTTGAGGCCGATGGCCGCGGTAGTCGGACCTACCGGCAGGTGATTCAGATCCTCAATCAGGACGGCGCCGAAGCGTGGGGCGAGCAGAGCTTCTCATATTCGAGCGGATCCGAACGACTCACGATCAACTGGATTCGCGTTCTCAAACCGAGCGGCGAAGTGATCAGCGGGCAGCCGGCTCATGAGCAGGAATCACTCGCCCCCGTCGCTTTCGATGCACCCGTGTACTCGGATCAGAAAGTGCGACGCGTGACGCTGAGCGGGGTGGCGCCGGGCACATTGGTCGATTGGAGCTACACGGTCGAGCGCCTGAAGCCGCTTGTTCCCGGCGATTATTACAGCCCCTGGAGCGTGACCACGGGACTGCTCACGCGGCGCTCCCGCCTCTTGATCGACGTCCCGGCCTCCGTCACCCCGCGCATTCAGGAGCAGAATGTGCGTTTCAAGCGTGTCGAGACGGTGGCGCGCGGGCGGCGGGTGTACACCTGGGCCACTAAGGATGTCCAGAAGATCGAGAGTGAGCTGTTCGCGGCCGCGCCGAATACGGTCTCCGTGAGCATCGACGTGGCCGCTCCGATCTCCTGGGGCGACCTCGCGCGCTGGTACGCTGCGCTTTCAACGGGTCGGTATGCCTTGACCCCGGCCCTCGAGACGCAGCTGGCGGAACAGGTGCGGCGCGCGCGCACCCTCGAGGATTCGCTGCGCGCCGTGCACCGGTGGGTCTCGCAGGATTTCCGCTACGTCTCACTCTCACTCGGCATTGGCGGCTATCTGCCCCGGCTGCCGGCGCAGGTGCTCGAGACGCGCTATGGCGATTGCAAAGACAAGGCAACGCTGTTCATCGCGCTCGTACGGCACCTGGGCGGAGGACTCAAGGCCTATCCTGTCCTCCTCAGCTCGAGTGGCGGCGCGGACTCGACGCTGCCGACCGTGAATCAATTCGATCACATGATTGCCGCGGTGGACCGGCCCGCGAAGGACGGCGGCCGGATCTACCTCGACCTCACCTCAGACTTGACACCTTACGGGGAGTTGCCGCCTGCCGAGGAGGGCTCGTTCGCCCTGGTGGTGCACGATGACGGAACATTCGAGCAGGTCGTACTGCCCGAGGGCCCTCCGACGGCGAACCGGTCGGAGACACAGATCGTCGGCGAGCTGAGTCCCGACGGCTTTTTCACGGGCCGCTACACCGAGATCAAGAGTGGCTCGCTGCAGTACTCGCTGCGGAGTGCCTACGCCCGGGTGTTCAGCAAGGACGAGATCAGCCGGATGACGCAGGCGATCGCCAACGTCGTCTTCTCCGGCGCGTCCGGGGACAGCCTCCGCACCTTCGACGGTCGCGATCTCCAGGCGAAACCGATCCTATCTCTGAACGTGCAAAACGCTCCAGTGCTGTCCGGCAGCGGCGGCACGCGCATCTTCACGTTGCCTGCCGCCATGCCCAACTACAACTCGCTCAGCCTGGTGTCGCAGCTCGAACAGCGTAAACCGCGGCGTTTCCCAATCGACATCGCGCGCGTGATCGGCCCGCTCGAGATCGTGTCGGAGCTGCGCATGACCCTGCCGCCAGGATGGAAGGCGGACCTGCCGGCCACCATCACCGAACAGAGCCAATTCGGGAGCTACCACGCGGAGTACGCACAGAATGGTCGCGAGCTGCGGGTGATACGTCGGATGTCGGGGGCCAAGGGGACGGCGCCACCGGACAGTGTCGACGCGCTGATCGCGTGGCTGCGCGCTGTCTCGAAGGACGACGTGAAGTTCATCGTCCTGCAACCGGGAAAATGATCGCCGGGCTGGTTCTCCTGTTGCAGGTCAGCTCCGCCCCTGCACAGCCCCGCTGGGCGGTGCTGCACGACATCAGGCTGGGTGGACCTATTGACGACATCCTGGCCAAGGGCGGCGAGTGCCGGCCGGGGGACGCAGCGGGAGCGATGGGGGGGGGCGGCGCCGGCGTGACCGCGGTGATGTTCGCACAGATGTCGTTCGGGTACGCGTTGCCGCATTACCATCAGCCCCGCGACAGCGCTGGCATTCGCCGCGCACTGGGCGTCGGCACAATCTGCTGGGCGCCGCTCGACAGCACGAGCCACGCGATGGTGACGGCGGTGAACCGGAAAGTCGTCGCCATGGTCGTCTACTTCCTGCAGGACTCGCTTCCCCTCCCAGCGGACGTGGTGCGGCAGCGAGCCTACGCCGCGTGGGGTCGGCCGACCCACCATTCGCCCAACCTCGATACGTGGAGCAGCCCGCGCTACCGGTCTTACTTTCTGAGGCCGGACATGCCGATGCGCTTCTCCGGGCCGGCGTGGGCTGCGGGACCCCGGCTGATCATGCTCGATATCGCCGCGTGCACGGCATTCGATGCGCGCGCACACCGGGCCGGCGTTGATGGTGAAGCGGGGCCGTGCTAGCCGAAGGCTATATTTCCGTCGTGAGTCTCGTTTCCACCCCAGCCATCGTCCTGCGCACCTATCCTTACAGCGAGACGTCGAAGATCGTGCGCCTCGCGACGCGCGATTACGGCGTGCAGAGCGCGATCGCGAAAGGCGTGCGGCGTCCCAAGAGTCCGTTCGGCGCCGCGCTGGAGACGCTGAGTGAAGGCGTGGCACAGCTCTACCACAAAGAGACGCGCGAGCTGCAGATCCTCGCCGCCTTCGATGTGACGCAGCTGCGCCGCGACCTCGCGGCCGATCTGGGTCGCTTTGCGGGAGCGGCCGCGTTGTCCGAGGTCATGCTCAAGATGGCGCCGCCCGCACCGCTGCCCGCGGCCTACGAAGCTTTCATCCTCGGTCTCGACGCGCTCGCGACTGCCCGACCCGGCCAGGCCGACGCCACGGCGGCGCGCTGGCTCTGGCTGCTGGTCGGTGTGCTGGGTTTTGCGCCGCAGCTCGATGCGTGCGTGCGCGATGGCAACGCAGTGTCCGGCACGGTCGCGTTCAGTGCCGCCGAGGGCGGGGTACTCTGCGCGAACTGCGCCGGGTTGAAGGCCCCCACCCGGCTGCCGCCTCAGGCCTACCGCGATCTGCGCGCCCTGAATGACGAGGCGGCGGACATTCCCACGCTCGATTCGGCGCACGCCGCGGCGCACCGCCGCCTCGTCGCGCGCTTCATCCGCGAGCACCTCGGCGAAATAGAAGGTCAGCGCAACGGCAAGCACGAGCGCACGAGCGCGATCGAGATCTGGGAACGAGGCTCGTGGATTTCGTAGTCGGCACCGCCGGCCACATCGATCACGGGAAAACCGCGTTAGTGAAAGCCCTCACCGGCGTCGATACCGACCGCTGGGAAGAGGAGAAGCGCCGCGGCATCACGATCGACCTCGGTTTCGCCCCGCTGCCGCTCCCCAACGGCATCAAGGCCAGCGTCGTCGACGTCCCCGGCCACGAAGGGTTCGTCAAGAACATGCTCGCCGGCGCGACCGGGATCGACGTCGCCCTGCTCGTCATCGCCGCCGATGAAGGCATCATGCCGCAAACCGAAGAGCACCTCGCGATCGTCGAGCTGCTTGGCGTGCGGCGTGGAATCCCCGTGCTCACCAAGCGCGATCTCGTCGACGACGATTGGCTCGCGCTGGTCCGCACCGAGGTCGCAGCGCGACTCGAGCGCAGCCGAGTCCGTTGGAGCGCACCGCTGGCCGTAAGTGCGCTCACGTCCGAGGGGCTGGAGGATCTGAAAAAAGCGCTGGTGGGGGTTGTGGGGGATCTGCGCGAGCGGCCGAGCGAAGACCTCTTCAGGCTTCCGATCGATCGCGTGTTTGCGCTTCCGGGTGCGGGTACGGTCATAACGGGATCGACCTGGACCGGCTCCGTTGCGGCCGGCTCCTTCGTGCGACTGCTGCCGTTGGACCGCGAAGTCCGTGTCCGCTCGATCCAGGTGCACAGCCAGGACGCGGCGCGGGCAGGGCCGGGCCGGCGTACCGCGCTCGCGCTCGTCGGTGTCGACAAGGAAGAGCTCGAGCGCGGGCACGTTGCGGTGACGGGGCCCGGTTGGGCCGTGACCGAGACCCTCGATGTCGCGCTCGAGCTGCTGCCTGCGGTGAAGAAACCGCTCGCAATCCGCACGCGGGTTCGCGTGCACCTGGGTACGGCCGAAGTGCTCGGCCGCGTTGCGCAGGTTCGCGCCGTCGCGCCCGGCGAGACAGCGCTGGTTCGGCTGATGCTCGAGCAGCCGCTCGTCGCTCGCGGCGGCGATCGCTTCGTGGTGCGCAGTTTCTCTCCGGTGACGACGATTGGCGGCGGCACCGTGCTCGATCCGTTTCCTCCCAGGCGCCCGCGCGTTTCGGAGCGCGGCCTGGCCCTGGATCAGGCGGCAGCCGACCGACTGGCGCGATTCGTGGACGAAGCGGGACTTCCGGGGATTGGGGTCTCGGGGCTCGGGGTTCGGCTTGGCATCTTGCCTTCTGACGTTCCGCGAACGATCCAAGCGGCGGGGAAGAGTATCCTCCATGTAGGGGAAGGCCTAGTGGCGCGTCGCGCGCTTGCGCAGGAGATCGAGCGATTGGCGCGTCTCGTTGCGACGCATCACGAGGAGCACCCGCTCGACCCTGGTCTGTCGCTGCAAGCCCTGCGCGCGGCGGTCAACGCACCCGCGCCGGTGCTGGATTTGCTCGTCGAGCACGGTGTCAAGAAACAGGCGTGGGAGCTGACCGAGGGTGGCGCCGCGGTCCGAAAACCGGGATGGCGGGCGGCGCTCAAGGTGCGAGCGGGAGAAGCGAGCGGCCGCCTGGCGCAGCGCCTGGCGGAAGCGCGCTGGCAGATCCCGACTGTCGCGGAGCTCGAGAAGGAGTTCTCGGACCCAAGCGTGCCGGCACTGTTGGCGCATCTGGCGCGTGAGGGGTCGGTGGAGCGGGTCGATCAGGAGCGCTACGCGCTGAAACAGGCGTTGGAGGAGTTCCGTCGGGCGCTCGAGGACACGCTGCGGGAACTGGGCGCCGCCACCCCCGCCCAGTTCCGTGACCGGTTGGGCCTCACGCGCAAGTACTTGATTCCGCTGCTGGAGTGGGCGGACCGTCGCGGCATCACTGCCCGAAAGGGCGATACAAGGGTTTTACGTGCTTGACAGGGGGTTCATACGGTTCCTACGTTCTCTCAGTCAATCACCACGCGCCCTGTACCAACAAGGAGAGCGGTCTAACGCATCTTTACGTTTGCCAGGAGTCGCTGAGATGAAGCTGTATTGCATTGTACTGGCCCTCTGGCTTGGGGGAGGGCTACTGGCGGGAGTGGATGGAGTGTTGGGGCAAGCGACCCCGCCTCCGCTGGTCGAGCTAAAACAGAACTACCCGAACCCCTTTAACCCGGCGACCACGATCCCGTTCACGCTGAGCGGGGCGCTGTTTGCTGACGGTCATCGGCCAAAGGTCTCGCTCAAGATCTACAACGTGCTCGCGCAGATCGTCGCCGTGCCGTTGCTGCAAGGTACGGGCGAGTCGATGACGGATCTCGAGTTGTCGTGCGCCAATCCGTCGGCGCCGTGCGAGTTCTGGGCGTACTGGGACGGGAAAGTTCTGAATACCGACCGCGAAGCGGCCTC
>JBLNGI010000018.1:0-39825 GCA_050264615.1 Gemmatimonadota bacterium | reverse complement strand
CCACCGGTGTCTGGTCGAAGTACCCGCCGTGATCGTGCGTGATCGTCGTGGGCTGGCCCTCAGCGTCCAGCTGGAAGATGAAGAACTCCGCTTCCACGCCGGCCATCATCTCGTAGCCCATGGCCTGGGCTTTGGCGATCTGGCGCTTCAACGCCTGCCGCGTGCACCCGGCGAACGACGAACCGTCCGGGTTATAGATGTCGCAGATCACCCGCGCGACCTTCCCAGCCGCATCCCCGTTGGGCAGGACGCGAAAGGTCTCAAGGTCGGGCTTGAGGACCATGTCCGACTCCTCGATCCGCACGAACCCTTCGATCGACGACCCGTCGAACATGATGTCGCCCTCGAGCGCTTTCTCGAACTGGCTCTCGGGCACCTCGACGTTCTTGTTGACGCCCAGGATGTCGGTGAACTGGAGCCTGAGGGAGGTTACGTCGTGCTTCTTGGCGGCGTCGAGGATTTCACGTTTGGTTGGCATGGTGTTTTTGGGGGCGGTAAAGGGGCGGTAAAGAGGCGATAGGTGTGTTGCCCCCTACCGCCCCCTTACCGCCCCCTACCGCCGTTGTTGTTACACGTCGTAATACAGGAAGAACTCGTACGGGTGCGGCCGCAGGGCCACCGCGTCGACATCCTTGGTCCGCTTCATCGCGAGCCAGGTGTCGATCACATCCCGCGTGAACACGTCGCCGTCGAGCAGGAAGGCGTGATCGGCTTCCAGGGCCTGCAGCGATTCGAGCAGGCTTCCGGGTGTGTTCTTGACGTGCTTCCGCTCCGCCGGCTCCAGCTCGTACAGATCCACATCCATCGGCTTGGGCGGCTCGATCTTGTTCTTGATGCCGTCGAGACCGGCCATGAGCAGCGCCGCGAACGTGAGATACGGGTTGGCCGACGGATCGGGTGCCCGGAACTCGAGCCGCTTCGCCTTCGGCGACGTCGAGTACATCGGAATCCGGCAGATCGCCGAGCGGTTGCGCTGCGAGTAGATCAGGTTGATCGGCGCTTCGTAGCCCGGCACCAGACGGCGATAGCTGTTGGTGGTCGGGGCCGCGAACGCGAGCAGCGCGGGCGCGTGCTTGATCAGCCCGCCGATGTAGTAACGCGCCGCATCGGAAATAAGCGCGTACCCAGCCTTGTCGTAGAACAGGTTCTTGTCGTCGTTCCACAGGCTCATGTGCACGTGCATGCCAGAGCCGTTGTCGCCGAACATCGGCTTCGGCATGAAGGTCGCCGTGTAACCGTGCTGGTTGCAGACGTTCTTCACGATGTACTTGTACATCATGATCTGATCGGCCATGCGCGTCAGCGTGCGGTAGCGCATGTCGATCTCGGTCTGACCCGCGGTGCCCACCTCGTGGTGGTGCACTTCCACGTCGATCCCCGCCGCGATCATCGCGAGCACGATCTTGGAGCGCAGGTCCTGCAGCTTGTCGGTGGGCGGAACCGGGAAGTAGCCCTCCTTATGTCGCGGACGATGGCCCAGGTTCGCCGTGCCGTTCGTCCCGCTGTTCCAGATTCCCTCTTCCGAGTCGATGTGGTAGTAGCCCTCGTGCGCGTTCTGGTCGAAGCGCACGGAATTGAAGATGTAGAACTCCGCTTCGGGTCCGAAGTACGCGGTCGTCGCGACACCGCTCTTCTTCAGAAAGGCCTCGGCCTTGCGGGCGACGTAGCGCGGATCGCGCGAGTACGACTCGCGCGTGATCGGATCGACGATGTCGCACGTGAGCGACAGCGTGGGAACCGACAAACAGGGATCGACGAATGCGCTGGCCGGGTCCGGCATGAGCAGCATGTCGCTCTCGTTGATCGCCTGGAAGCCGCGGATGGAGGATCCGTCGAACCCGAGTCCGTCCGTGAACGTCTCCTCTTCGAGCTCCTTCAGGGGAACTGAGAAGTGCTGCCAGGTGCCGGGCAGGTCCGTGAACTTGACGTCCACGATCTGCACTCCGGCTTCTTTGGCGCGACGAATGACGTCAGCCGGCGAGGGGCCGGTGGACGCTTTGACTGCGGCTTCAGGCGCGGCGGTCGGTTCCAGCGTAGCGGTCATTGAACGGGTCTCCTTCCCGGGTCAGGGGGCTTTTTTGCAAGCGGCGGGCCATGCGGGAAGCTAGAGGCAGGTAGGGGTGGTGTCAAGAAAAACGTGCACGAATTGCAAAAAAAAGAGGGCCTAAGCCGATTTGTGATGTGGAAAAGTGCAAACTGTCCGCTCAAATGTGCAACAGATGCGCTACAGCGCCTCCACGAAGTGCAGCAGTTCGACTGCTGAAAACTCCCCGAACCGCTCGTGGATGTCCTTCTCCTGCCATTCGAGAAAGATCCAGCCCGTCACTTTATGAAGCTGGCCACCGCCACCCACGAAATGGATGCGCCCCCGCACCGCGCCGAGTGCCGTGTCCGGCTGGCCCTCCAGGTACACGTCCCAGCGCTGCTCGCCTCGCTTCAACTCGCCCATGTGCTTGCCGTACTCGGTCGCCGCCATGGGCCCTACACTACGGGCTTTCGTGGCCTCCGCCAGCCCGGGTTACATTCCGACCCATGAACTGTCACGCCTGCGGTGCGCAACTCTCAGCCACAGCCAGGTTTTGCCACAAGTGCGGCGCCGCCGTCACCGGCGCGGCGACCACTGGGTGGAAAGCCGGATTCCCTTGGGCGCTGGCCGGAGCGGCGCTCGGTGCGCTTATCACGGTCGTCGTGATGCGAGGACCTGGAGGCCGGGCCGCAGGATCCGAGAGCCAGGATCAAGGATTTTCGCCGGCTCCCGGTTCCCGATCCCAGGCTCCGGACATCTCGCAGATGTCTCCCGAGGAACGAGCCAATCGCTTGTTCAATCGGGTCATGACCCTCGCGGAAGCCGGCAAGGGCGACAGCGTGCGGTTCTTCCTCCCCATGGCGTTGAGCGCCTACACCCAGCTTCCGGCGCTGGATCCTGATGCCCATTATCATATTGGGCTGCTCCAGCTGGCGGGGGGCGACGTCGAGGCGGCGCTGGCCCAGGCCGACACGATCCAGCGCTCCGCGCCAACACACCTCTTCATCTATGTACTGCGCGCGCACGCCTATCAGCAGAGCGGGAACATGCAGCTGGAGCGCCGCGCCTACGCGGAATTCCTGCGCAATGAGGCCGCCGAGACCACGAAGAACCGGCCCGAGTACACAGATCACCGCGAAGCGCTGAACAGCTTCAAGGAGGAAGCCTCACGGGTTGCCGGGCGCTCGGGAGGGGGCACATGACTCCGATGCCCGTTTCCACTGTCTCGCATCCCGGCATGATTCACGTTGCACACAGCCCGGACGCCGATGATGCATTCATGTTCTGGGCGATGGCGGCGGGGAAGATCGACACCGCTGGCCGGCGCTACGTCCACGAGCTGAGCGACATCGAGAGCTTGAACCGGCGCGCCCTCGCCGGCGAGCTCGACGTCACCGCGATCTCGTTGCACGCTTACGCGTACCTGGCGGATCGCTACGCGCTGCTTGCGCACGGCGCCAGCATCGGCGACCGCTACGGCCCGCGCATCGTGAGCCGCGAACCGGCGCCTGCAAATCCGCGCGCCGCGCTTCGTGACCATCTCGTCGCTGTTCCTGGAGAGCTGACGACCGCATTTCTCGCTTTGCGGCTGTACCAGCCGAACAGCCGGCATGTGGTCGTGCCGTTCGATCAGATCGAAGACTTCCTGGCGGCCGGCAGCGCCGATGCCGGCTTGTTGATTCACGAGGGTCAGCTCACCTATGCCGATCGCGGTCTGCACCTCTGGGCCGACATGGGCGAGTGGTGGCACGAGGAAACCGGCCTGCCGCTGCCACTCGGCGGAAACGTGGTGCGCCGCGATCTGGGCGAGGAGTTGATGCGCGCGATCGCCCGCGATCTCAAGGCCAGCATCGAATATGGGCTCGCGCATCGCACCGAGGCGCTGCAGCATGCGCAGTCCTACAGTCGTGGCCTCGATGTCGCGCGCACCGACCGGTTCGTCGGCATGTACGTGAACGCCTACACCGTTGATTATGGCCCGGTGGGACGGCGGGCAGTGAGTGAGTTGCTGGGCCGCGCGCATCGTGCGGGGATCATTCCCGCGCGTGTGGACCTGGCGTTCGTCTCCGCAGATTCCTAGTTTGCCCCAGCGTCTACAGGGGGATCTCGGGTGACTGCCCACGCGGGAGTCGTCACGGTCCTCGTCGTCGATGACGAAGAGCCGATCCGCAACGCGCTCCGGAAATTCCTGAAGCAGCAGCAGTTTGAGGTATACACCGCGGGATCGGCCGACGAGGCGTTGCAGCAGCTGCGACTCCACAAGATCACGCTGATGCTGTCGGACATTCGCATGCCCGGCACCAGCGGCGTCGATCTTGTGCCGCAGGCGTTCGAGATCGAGCCCGACCTTGCCGTCCTGATGCTCACCGCCGTCAATGACGCGACGAGCGCCGCGCTCTGTATGCAGCGTGGCGCGATGGATTATCTCACCAAGCCCATCGAGTTGGCCGACCTCGGACGCGCCGTTCAACGGGCAATCAAGCGGCGCGAGATGCAGCTCGAAAGCCGCCATCTGAATCAGTGGCTCAAAGAGGAAGTCACGACCCGCACCGCCGAGCTGCATCGCCAGCAGCATCGCATGGAGCGGATTTCCACCGCCACGCTCGAAGCGCTCGTCAACGCGCTCGAAGCCAAGGACCCCTATCTGCGCGGCCACTCCGCGCGTGTGGCCGACCTGTCGGCCAACATCGCCACCGAGCTGGGTCTCAATGAGGAGGAGGTCGATCGCGTCCGAATGGCGGGGCGGCTGCACGACTTGGGTAAGATCGGGACGCGGGACGCGGTGGTTAATAAGGAAGGGCCGCTCACGGCGGAGGAATTCGAGCATGTGAAGCAGCATGTCATCATCGGCGCGCAGATCCTCGCGCCCCTCGTGCATCTCGGCGCCGTGGTTTCGATGGTCAAAAGCCATCACGAGCGCTACGACGGAACCGGCTATCCCGATGGCCTGCGGGGGGAGGAGATACCCCTTGGCGGCCGCATCATTGGCGCAGCCGAAGTTTACGATGCCCTGACAACCGCACGGCCATATCAGGAGAAGATGACGCCTGAACAGGCGGTGGAGCGGATGGCGGATCTTTCCGGAACGGTCCTCGACACGAGGGTCTACGATGCGCTGGTACGGATCGTCGGGCGCCGCCAAACGCTCGTTTTCCTCGACGAAGACGCCGGTCCAACTCTCTAAAAGACCAAACCCCGGGGCCTTACAGCTCCCCGGGGTTGGCGGTCGGGCGAAGTGGCCGTCACACTTCGACCGCGACCCTTTCTGCTACGCACATCGGTACATCCAGGTTTCATACGATTAGATGCACCTAAGCGCTGAACGGTTGCATCTACCAGATCTTCACTCTGCCCACCCGCGACACCGTAATCGTTTCGGCTTGAGACCCGCGGCTCAGCACGATCTTCGTGTTAGACGCGCCCCATCCGATGCCGGTAGGACCAAAGACGACGACCGGATTCGACACCTGTAACAGCACGCCGTGGCTGGCGGGTCCCGGCTGCCGCCACCACGGCTCCCAGCCGCCGGCCTGGAGTCGATCGATCCGCAGTGTATCGGCGCTGATCGTGAGACGGGCCCGCGTGGCTTGCAGAACGGCGCCGTGGCGCGCGACCGCAAGCGCGGTCGTCATGTCACGGAGCGCTCGTTCCGTATTGATCCAGTCCATCAACCGGGCTGCGCGAGGGAACCATAGCGTTACGAGGAGCGCGGCGATGCAGGTCACCACCATCAACTCGAGTACGGTAAACCCTACGGCGATCGCTCTGCGCATAGGCGTTTATAGCATTTCCCGACATACTTCCGGCATCGGAAAACCACGGCGAAAAGCCTGAAAACGCGCCATTTGCGGTCTAACGCGCCAACGCGGCGCGCGCTATGTTGGTGCTGGAAATGATCTTGCCGATGGGCACGTGTGCTGCGAATGCGGAGCTTAATGACCAATAAGACCCCGTCCCGGCCCGCCGGGCTACCCCACGCGATCTTTCTGCAGCGGGTAGCTGACGAACCGGCTACGTCTCCTGATGTCCGCCTCGGTCAGGGTGCTTTTCTCACGCTGCGGTTCGTCGATCTCTTGTCACCTGATCGGGAGCCACCGACGCCTGACGTGTTCCGCTATCAGTGGGCGGCGACCGAGCGCTATTGCGCCGAGCTGGCCGGCGAGGGGACTGAAGCGTCCCATCTCAGCGGCATCGTGCGGGCCACGGGGGAGGCGTACACCGCCGGCGACATCACACTGGTCGCTCCCGCGTTGTTCGCGTACGCACTGTACCTCGAGCAGGAATCCCATTTCGAAGAAGCGAGTGACGCGCTGGAGACGATGATTCGCATCGGCCAGGAGCGGCTTGCGGTCTCCGATCGCATCAGCGCCTGGTGGCGGCTCGGGCGCGTGCGGCGTGTGCAAACCGATTTCGACCTCGCGGATGCGGCCTTTACCGAAGCCGGCCGCATCGCGGCGGATCACCACGACCGGCTGTCAGTGCTGCTCAGCCAGGTCGGGCATTGCAACGTGCTCCATTTTCGTGGCAACCTCGCGGGAGCCGAAACCGCGTGGCGAGCTGTACTCGCCGACGCGGTCGGCGAAGGCTTCCGGATGGTCGAGGCGCAAGCCGAGCACGGCCTGGGCAACATCCTGGTGCGTCGCGGACAGGCGCATGAGGGAGTGCCGCACCTCTGGCGTTCATATGAACTGTATGAAGACGAGGCGACGCAGGCGCGTGCGATGGGTGACCTCGGGCTGGCGCTCTTGTCTCTCGGTCAAGTCGAGGCCGCGGAGCGCGCCCTGCAGCATGTGCTGCGCTGCCGCGCGACACCGGAGCTCGTCGCCAACGCGATGATCGAGTTGATGAGCTGCGCGTCGTTCCGCCGTGATCGCGTGAGCTTCGAGCGCTGGCGCGAGCGGGTCTTCGCGAACCATCACCACTGCGCCCCCAACATCCGGGCCGACTATCACCTGAAGGCCGGCATCGGATTCGCGCGGTTTGAAAACCTCCGTCGCGCCGAGTCAGAGCTGGCCCAGGCGCACGATATCGCGGTGGCGCACGACCTCAACGAGATGGTGTTCCGCATCGAGCGGATGTTGGGAGGTCTAACGACATGCGGCGCTCCCGAGGACACCGAAAGCGCCGCCGTCGACACCGCTATTCAGACTGAGTCGCTCAGGGAAGTCTCGGCTTCCCTTGCGGCCCTCGGGACCTGATTACTTGCAGAGCGGGTTGTTCTGATCGCATGCGGTCTCGCTGGGTCCAGACGCATCGGCACACGCGGCCGCGGACAGCGCAAACGAGACGAGGAAGAGCACCAGAGCGAAGCGGATACGGCGGGCCATGAAACCTCCACGGTCGAGTTGGATGGGACTCGTTGACACCTAGCCAACTTGAGGGGGTGCGGTCCGTTCGTTTAGGGCGTTTTTGCGGCATCGTAGGGCGATTTTGCGGCATTCACGGGTTTCTGGAGGACGAGTAGGGAAATGCTGGTCCTCGCGGCAGTATCGGACATCCAGTACCAGCGACTTGGCAGCGCCGTCGCACCGGATTTTGTGCTGGCGCGGGCGCCCACCTGGGACATCGCGCTCGAAACGATTCGGGGACGACCGGTCGAGATCGCCGTCGTCGATCCGATGCTCGGCGGCTCGCGCGGTCAGGAGGTCGAGCGGCTGAGCGTGCTCTTCCCCTCCCTGCCGCTGATTCTGTACACGCCGGTGCTGACCCCCGAGCTCGCGCCCGTGCTGCTCGCGATGGGGAAATGCGGCATCAGCCAGGTCGTGCTGAGCCGCACGGAAGACCATCCCGAGCGCCTGCGCGAGCTGCTCTCGGCCGAAGCCGCCCACTCGGCGTCCCAGCGCCTGTTCAACCAGCTGAGCGCCGCCCTCGCACCGCTGCCCAGCGAGCTGCGCTGGGTGCTCGAGGACGCGCTGCGCACGCCCGGTGAGGTCCAGACGATCCAGCAATTCGCCGCGCGGGCGCGTGTCGATCGGGGTACGTGCGCGCGCTGGTTCGCACGCGCGGGCCTGCGGAGCCCGCGGGAAATCCTCGCGGCCGCGCGCGTGCTCTACGCGCATCGACTGCTGCGCGATCCCGGGTTTACGATCGAAGACGTCGCGAAACGGCTCGGATACGCACAGACCAAGACGCTGCAGCAGCACGCCAAGAAGTATCTCGGCCTGACGGCCGGCGAAATGCGCCTGTCGCTCACCGCGGACGAAGCTGCCGCGCGCATCGTGCACGAATTCCTGACGCCGGCGCGCGCCAGCGCGGCGACCGCCTCATGATGACCTCGCCGCCGCGGAGGCCACCGACGATTCTGATCGTCGACGATGAAGCGGGCCTGCGCCGCGTGCTCGAGCGGTTTCTCGAGCGCAGTGGCTACCGCGTGCTCTCGGCGGGGACGGCCGAAGCCGCGTACGAGCTCCTCACGGCCGAGGCGGCGGACGCGCTCCTGCTCGACATCCAACTGCCGACGATGTCCGGGCTGGCCCTGTACCTCGCGATCATTCACCGCTGGCCGCGGCTGGAGGGGCGAGTCGCGATCATGACCGGCGACGCGGAGGCCGAAGAAGTGCGCACCTGGCTCGAGCATCACCGCTGCGTCGTGCTCCGCAAGCCGTTCAACCTGCAACAGGTGTCGGACTGGGTGGCACTCGTGATTCAAAACAGTCGCTCGTCGGGTGCGATGGACGCATGACGACCACGGTCGCGCACGCCGATCCACTGCACGTGCTGCGCGAGTACCGAAACCTCGCGCCCTGGAACCTGCGTGACCTCTCGGTGCTGGTCGGGGCCGTGCTCGATGCCTCGGCCGTGACCCCGATCAATGCCGCCGCGCGCGCCGCCCCCAGCGAGCGCACGATTCGGTTCTACGTCACCCGGGGGCTGGTGAGCCCGCCGGAAGGTCGGGGTACCGCGGCCACCTACTCTTACCGCCACTTTCTCCAGCTGCTCGCGATCAAGCTGCGGCAGATGGAAGGCGCCACGCTGGCGGCGATCACGAAGGACATGCACGACCAGACGGGCGACGTGCTCGAACGGCGCTGCGCGCAGGTGCTGGGCGCGTCCCTGCCGCCGCCCGACCGGCTGCCGCTCAAAGGCGCCGAGGGCATGCCGCGCGGCCGGTCCGGACGCGCGCTCACCGCCTGGCTGACGCGCGACGCCGTGAAGGAGGCCACCGGACCGACAACCTGGCGTCGCATTCCCGTCACGCGCGGCGTCGAGCTGCACGTCGACGCCGACCACCCGCTGGCGCGCCTGGGCTCCGATGCGCAAGGGCTGGCGGAGACGATTCGCCAGGCGATCGCGAAACTCCTGCCGCACAGCACGTAATACTTTTGTACGGGCGCGGCATGCTGCGCCCCTACAATCCTTTCAGGAGACGACAAACATGTGGGTGCTGCTGGTAGTCGTCGTGATCGCCGCGCTGTGGATGATCGGCGCGTACAACGGCCTGATTTCGCTCAGGAATCAGACGGTCAATGCGTTCAAGCAGATCGACGTGCAGCTCAAGCGCCGGCACGATCTGATTCCGAATCTCGTCAACGCTGTGAAAGGCGCGATGGACTTCGAGCGCTCGACGCTCGAGGCCGTGATCCAGGCGCGGAATCAGGCGGTGAAGGTCAATGCGTCGGGGCCGGAGGCGATGAAGCAGATCAGCCAGGCCGAGAACGCGCTGTCGGGCGCGCTGTCCCGCCTGCTGGTGACGGTCGAGCGCTATCCGCAGCTCAAGTCGACGGGCAATATCGGCCAGCTCCAGGAAGAGCTGTCGTCCACGGAAAACCGGATCGCGTTCGCCCGGCAGCTCTATAACGACACGGCGACGCAGTACAACACCAAGCAGCGGCAGTTCCCGACGACCCTCGTCGCTGGGTTAGCCCACGCCTCCCCGACGGATCTGTGGGAGATCGAGGATCAAGCCGAACGCGCGGTGCCGCAGGTTGACCTCACCAGACGGTAACCTCTTTCAACAGCAGGAAGCCAATCGCCGACGCACGACCTGGCTGGTGATTGGCTTCGTGCTGTTTTTCGCCTGGCTCGGCTTCGGCGCGGACATCATCTGGGCGCTCGAGGGCGTCCACCCATTCCCGTGGCTCGGCATCGTGGTCACCGGGGCCGCGATCATTCTGGCGCGGTACATCTACAAGACCGGTCCCGAGAAGGTGCTGTGGGCGACCGGCGCGCAGGAGCTGGTGACGCCGCAGACCGACAGCGAGCGGCAGTTTGCCAACGTCGTGGACGAAATGGCGATCGCGGCCGGCGTGGCGCGACCGCGCACCTGGATCATCCCGGATGACGACCCCAACGCCTTTGCGACAGGCCACGATCCCGGTGACTCGCATGTGGCGGTGACGCGCGGTCTGCTGCGATTGTGCACGCGCGACGAGCTCCAGGCGGTGATCGGCCATGAGCTGGGCCATGTGAAGAATCTCGATGTTCGACTGATGACCACGCTGGCCGCGCTGGTCGGCGCGATCCTGCTGGTGCGCGACGGCGTGGGCCGGATGATGCGCGCCGGCTCGTTCCCCGTCCGTGGGGGGGGCGGAGGGGGTGGCCGGAGCAAATCCAAGAACGCCGGCCCCCTGCTCGCGATTCTGCTCGCGCTGTGGGTGATCTCGTGGCTCGTCGCGCCGCTCATCAGCCAGCTGTTGACCCTGGCCGTGAGCCGGCGCCGCGAGTATCTGGCGGACGCCATGAGCGCGCAGTTCACGCGCAATCCGCTGGCGCTGGCGAGCGCGCTGGAGAAGATCGAAGCGGCGGCCGCGCCGACGGCCGCGATCAAGCGGGGCGCGGCGCATCTCTGCATCGTCGATCCGCTGGGGCACCGGCTCACGAACCGCGAGGGCTGGCTGGCGGATCGCCTCGCGACCCACCCGCCGATGAGCATGCGCATCTCGAGGCTCAAGGGGATGGGGTACGCGCAGCTCAAGAAGGAGGGAGGCTCATTCACGAGTTCCGCGCTCGCCTAAGTCGCTACAAGAAGCAGGAGCCTCGGCTGGCGCGCCGGGCGCTCGCGGACGATCCCGTGATCGCGGCCGCCGTCCAGGCGCACATGGCCGAGCACGGACTCCCCGAGAAAATGGTGCGCCGCCAGGTTCGCAAATACCTCGACGAAATCATCCCGCACTTCAACGTCCTCTCATACTACAAGCTCGGGTACAACCTCGCGAAGATTCTGGTCAATCTGCTGTACAAGGTGAGCGTCGATTATCAGGACGAGGCCGCGCTCGAGCGCATCCCCAGGCGCGATGTGGTCGTGTACCTGATGAACCACCGCTCGAACGCCGATTACGTCGTCGTGGCCTACGTGCTGGCGCGGGGCGTGCACGTGAGCTACGCCGTCGGTGAATGGGCGCGCGCCTGGCCGCTCGAGTATGTATTCAAGAACTTCGGCGCCTATTTCATCCGGCGCCGGTTCCGGGAGCCGCTGTACCACACGGTCCTGGAGCGCTACGTCCAGCTCATCACGCGCAACGGCGTGACGCAGGGCGTCTTCCCGGAGGGCGGCCTGTCCCGCGACGGGAAGCTGCGCGCACCAAAGCTGGGGCTGCTCGACTACATCGTTCGCACGCTGGGGGATCCCGACTTCGACCGCGACATCTGGCTCGTGCCGGTCGCGCTGAATTATGACCGCGTGCTCGAGGACCGTTCGCTGATCCGGGAGCTCATCGACGAGCAGGACCGCCCCGCCCGCCTGTCGCAGCTCGGCACCGTCTTGTCCTATCTCGCGAGCAACACGATGCGGTTGCTCACGGGCCGGCTGAAGCGCTATGGCCGCGTCGCGGTGAACTTCGGCACGCCGCTCTCGCTCCGGGAGTGGCTCCGCAACGCACCCGACGGGATCCTCGATCTGCCCAAACAGCGGCGCCTGCCGGAGCTCGAGCATCTCGCGCGCAACATGCTCGCGCGCATCGGCGCGATTATCCCCGTGACCCCGGTACCGCTCGCGGCCGCGGCCCTGCTCTCCTTCGGGCAGACCGCGATCACCAGGGATGCGCTGCTCGAACGGATGGACCAGCTGCGCGATCGGCTGCAGGAGGTCAACGGCAAAGTGGTACGGGGCGGTGCCCGGATCGCGGAGATCTGGGACCGCGCGTGGCGGATGCTGCGCATGCGCCGGCTGGTCGTGGCGGACGGCGACACGCTGGTGGTGTTGCCCAAAGGGCGGCCGTTGCTAGAGTATTATGCCAACTCGATCGCCCATCTCGTTCCCATTCGCGCGCCCCGGCTGCCGTTTCACAAGACGCACGAAATCGACACCAACCTTCCGAGACTCCGCCCATGATGCTGTTGCTCGTGCTCACCCTGCAGCAGGCTGACCTCATCGTCACGAACGCCCGCGTCTACACATCGGATGTGAATCGCCCGCTCGTCGAGGCCCTCGCGGTGCGGGGCGGCCGGATTGCGTTTGTCGGCAGCAATCGCGGTGCGCTGGCGCTCGCGGGCCCGCGGACGGAGCGGCTGGACCTCACGGGCCGGACCGTCATCGCCGGCATGGTGGACGCGCACGCGCATCTGCTCGGGCTGGGGCAAGCGTTGCGCACCGTCGATCTGGTCGGAACGCGGTCGTACGATGAGGTGATCGCGCGGGTGGCCGAGCGCGCGAAGACCGCGCGGCCGGGGGAATGGATTCGGGGGCGGGGCTGGGATCAGAATGATTGGGCGGACACGCGCTTTCCCACGCATGGCGCCCTCTCACGCGCCGTGCCGAACAATCCTGTCTATCTGACGCGCGTCGATGGACACGCGGCGCTCGTCAACGCGAAAGCGCTCGAGCTCGCTCAGGTGACGGCGGCGACGCCGGACCCGAGCGGCGGCCGATTCATCAGGGATTCAGCGGGCAATCCCACCGGTGTGCTCGTGGACAACGCGCAGGGAGTCGTCGGCCGTGTAATCCCGGCGGCTTCGCGCGCTGAGCTGCGGGAGCAAACGCTCGCCGCGATCGCGGAGGCGAATCGCTGGGGGCTGACGGGGATTCACGATGCCGGGGTGGGACCCGAAGCCATCGCCGTCTACGAGGAGCTCGCCAAAGCGGGGCGGTATGATCTGCGCAATTACGTGATGATCCGAGCGAGCGACTCGGTGCTGGACGCCTTCATGCGACGGGGCCCGCAGAAGGCGCTGTACGACGGACGGTTGTGGCTCCGTGCGATCAAGATCACCGCCGACGGCGCGCTCGGCAGCCGCGGAGCCGCGCTGCTCGAGCCCTACAGCGACGACCCAAGCAACACGGGACTCATCACGACACCTCCCGAGCGGATCAAGAGCGTCGCGGTGCGCGCGCTGCGGGCGGGGTTCCAGGTGAACGTCCACGCCATCGGCGACCGGGCGAACCGAGTCGTGCTCGATCAGTTCGAGGCTGCATTACGCGAGGTCCCGACGGCTGATCACCGGTTTCGCATCGAGCACGCCCAGATTCTGCGCTACCAGGACATTCCGCGTTTCGCGGAGCTCGACGTGATCCCGTCGATGCAGGGCAGTCATCAAACGAGCGACATGTATTGGGTCCCCAACCGCATCGGCTGGGCGCGCGCCCAGGGCTCCTACGCCTGGCGCTCGTTGCTCAATACGGGCGTCGTCATTCCCAACGGCTCCGACTTTCCCGTCGAGGCGGTTAATCCGCTGATCTCGTTCCATTCGTTCTTCACCCGCCAGGATGCCGACAATTTTCCAGCGGGCGGCTGGATGCCGGAGCAACGCACAACACGGCAGGAGGCGCTCCTCTCGATCACGCTGTGGCCGGCGTACGCGGCATTCATGGAGAACGAGAGCGGGAGTCTGACGGCCGGGAAGTACGCCGACTTCGTCGTGCTGGACAGGGACATCATGACTGTGGCGCCAGAGGAGGTCTTGAGGACGCGCGTGCTCATGACGGTGCTGGGCGGGCGGACGATCTACCGGGCCAACTCCAATTAAACACGAAGCCCCCAAGCCGGCGCGATAGGCCGCTTGGGGGCTCCGACACATTGGCTACCCGGAGTCGAGGGCTTGCGCCCTTCGTTCTTCTCTCTGTCGCCACCTATGGACTGTTTCGTCCTCGGTAGGGCAATCAGAGGCCCCGGCTTCCATCCCTAGGCAACCCCGTCGGGTCGCCCAGTTCACCAATGTGAGTGCTACGGTTCAGATCGGGTCGCGGACCGACCCTCCGCACTGCACGTCGAGGCACCATTTCGACGTGGCTAGGGCAACGCGACTGGCCCCAGCTGTCCGACCCGGTGAGTTGACTCCCGGATCAACGAGCGCCTGAGCCCTTGGTTGCATCGGCGCCCTCCCCGGAATTTCCGTTCGGACTCGCTTTGAAGGCGTTGTCAGGACGCCAGGTCCCAACCCTTCCCTCCATCGCGCGTGGAGGCAATATAGGGCCCCTCCAAAATCGCGCAAGTGCCGATGTTTCTTCGGGTTAGCTCACTTCGATGTGAATCGTTTGTGGAGAGTAACTACCAGCGGTGCCGCTCATTCCAGCGCTCATCCACATGATGTGGAGTTGTGAATCCACAGTGCGCACGTTCCCACATCGCGGGATTTACCCCTCGATCGCCACCTCGCAGTAGGCAAACGGCTCCTCCGAGTCGGCCGGAACGAACAGAAACCCGGCGCCGCTGGTGGCAAACCAGCCGGCCAGCAGTTGTGTCGAACGTCCAATCGCAGGCTCGGCGAACAGGACCTGCGTCCAGCGCCGAATGTGACGCAGCTCGGGCGCGCGACGTGACAACAGACTCAGCGCCGCGCCCAAGCCGTGTGTAGCTCTTAGGAAGTGCGCGATCGCGTGCCCCCGTTGTGCGAAAATGTACGAACGGACTCCCGGCTCATCATAGAGCAGGGTACCTTCGTACGGGTCCGCGGGTGGCGCATCCATGCGCGGACCGAAGTAAACGAACAGGCGGTTGTCGCCTTCGCGCCGCTCGACGACAATCGCGGCAGAATCGGGACTGAGGCGCGCCGCATGCACGAGATCTTCAGCGGCGAGAATGCCGATCTGGGCGGTCCACTCGAGCGCCGCGAGTGCCTGGTCGAGCGGTAAACCGACCGCGTCGTCGTAGGCGATCAGACGCGGCGCTTCGCCGGCACGCTGAAAGAAATGCGCGAGCGCGTCGGCGCGATCCTCGAAGGTCCGGATGATGCGAGAGGTTGCGGGAACAGCCATTCGAGGATAATAACGGAGCAGGATTTCATCTGTTAGAGGAGCTGTCAGTGATGCTTGTTGGATTAGTGATGGTGATCACCGCTGTGACATTCCAGCAGGATACGGTGCCCAACCGGGATACGGTGCCACCGGTGGTGGTCCCTGCCCCGCCGCCGGCTCCGGCCCCCGTACCGCCGCCACCCCCTCCGGAGCCGACGATCGAGCAGATCCGGTACATGGAAGGGCTGAAGACCGCAACGCGTGGCATCGCGCAGATTCGTGACGGCCTGAATCGCGTCGTCCGGACGCAGTCGGCCGACTCCGCAACCCGCACCCGCGCCGCTCGGCGCCTGGGCGGACTATGCGGCAGCGGGCGGTCTTTCATCGCGAGCGGCCGGCCCAAGATGCAGGCTGCGGCCTACACCGACTCGCTGCGCATCCTGGCCAAGCAGGTCACGACTCGACTCGATTCACTCTCGAGCGCGGCGTCGGCTTGCGAGAAGACCGCTGGGCGGGATCCGGCTACGGTCTCCAGCACCCTCACGACGAAATTGAAGGCCTACGACGACGCGCTGCTGGCGTTTCGGAATGCTCAAGCGGCCCTGACCAAACCAGACAGTACGAAGGCAGTAAGTCAGCAGTAAAGACGCCAAGACGCCCAAGTACAAGTGGTCGTAAGTCTAGCAGCTACAAGCTGTTAGCTTGAACCCACTTCAGTCTTGGCGTCTTGGCGTCTGTTCTTGTTACGGTGTTGCTTGCTGCTTGGGCTCCAGCCGCAAGATCCAGAGTCCAGTATTGATGTCTGGCACGAAGATGTTGCCGTCGCGTACCACGGCTCCCCAAGCAAACGGCGCCCGCCGGTGCCCCAGCGAATCCACCGTGAGTATCCAGCTCATCTCCCGGCCCTGACGCAGCAGATCGCCCTTCAGCTCGCCGGACACATCGAGCGCGCGCGCGCCGCCCTGGTAATTGCCGAGATACAGCGTATCACCCACGACCCAGACGTTGTGCACGCCACCATCCGTCGGCTCATACCAGGCGACTTCCTTCGGGTTCTTGATGTCGGACACGTCGATCACGTGCAGCCGGCCGAACGTGAGATTGTTGCCGTCCTGCAGGCCTTTGTACGGGCGTCCGGCGTACACCTCGTCACCGACGAACACGTACTTGCCCTGCCGCCACGCGGTGTGCGTGCCGCGTACAAAGCCCGGCCCCCACAGCTGCGAGACGCGCGCGTAGACCGCGTTCAGATCGTACTTGAGCTGTGAGACGAGCTGCGGATTCGTCGGACTGCCGCCCTTCATGCCGTTGCCCACATCGAGAATGATGAGCCCGTCATTCCAGTAGGCGAGATAGGCGAGGCCATCGACCACCATCACGTCGTGCAGATAGCGCCCAGCCTCGGTCTGCTCCGTTTGCCAGCGCGCGACTTCCTTGGGATGCAGGGGGTCCTGAATGTCGATCACCCGCATCGATCCGGTCGCGTCGTCGGTGATGTACGCGTGACCCTTGTAGACGTAGGAGCTGTGCACGCCACCCGACACGGTCTGCGTGTACTCCGAGACCGGTTTCGGGTGACAGGGGTTGCTCGCGTCGAACACGACGATGCCGTTCTTGCGATCGGACGCGCCCTCGCGTGAGAACACGCCATACTTCCCGTCCTCGGTGGTCATGACGTCGTTCACGATCCGCGAGTTCGTCATCATCGAATCGACGATCTTCGGCTTGGTGACATCACTGATGTCGATCGCGTACACGCGATCGGAAATCGTCGAGAGGTACGCGCACGGCGCGGTCGGGTGCAGCCACACTTCCGCGGTGCTCATCGTGATCGGCACACGGCCGCGCACTTCGATGCCGCGCCCCACCTCACGCGGCGCCACCCGCACGACGGCATCGCCTTCCTTGCCTCCAACCGATGCGGTGACTGTGTAGGTCCCCGCCAACTCGGCGACGAACGTGCCGGCCGGGTCGATCAGCGACACCCCAGGCCCGGCGGTCACCGCCCAATCGACGGCGACATCGGCAATCGGACGCCCCGCGGTGTTCCGCGCCGACGCGGTGAACTTCACGACGTCCCCGGTGCGCACGTTGGACGTGCCCGGCTCGACCATCACGCGTGCGACGGTGTTGGCGAGCACCTGGATCGCGAGCGTTTCGGTCGCCGGGCCTGACGTCGCGGTGATCGTCGCGCGACCCGCGGCGACGGCGCGGAGCCGGCCATCGCTCGTCACACTTGCGATCCGCGGATTGCTCGACGTAAACGTGATCGGATCGTAGCGCTTGTCCCCGTGGCGGGAGAAAGCCGTTCCTGAAAGTGTCAGGCGTGATCCGGCAACAAGGCGGGTGGGCCTGGTATCGAGGACGATACGCGCCGCGGGCTCCGGCAGGACGTGCACCAACGACGACCCGAACACCTGACTGTTCCGGTCGCCGGGGATGTACCCAACCGCGGTCACGCGAGCGTACCCCTGATAACCACCGGTGAACTCGCCGACCGAGTCGACGTGGCCGATGTCGCCGCCGACGAACCATCCGATCTGCGCGCCCGGAACCGGATTGCCGGCCCCGTCGAGCGCCTTCGCGCTGAACTTGAGCTTGCCCCCGATCGGGACTTCGCCGCCGCTGGGCTGCACTTCGACTTTGGCGATTTGTTGTGGTGCGGTGGTGCTGGTCGGTTGCTGGAGCGTGACTAACGACAGTAGCGCGTGCAACAACATGGGACTCCTCCATTCGACGGCGGTTCCAGTGGTGCCTGAGGTTACAGGACGTGCGCCTCGAGCGGAAGAGCGGCACCAACGAACTGGACTGTCATGAAGCTGTCAGCATACTGCAGTCAGGACGAAACGGCAGTCCTAATTGACAGGTTTCAGAGCGCTCCATACCTTTTGCCCCGGTTCAAGCATACGTGGCACCGTCATCGGCTGTCTGCGCTCCGCGAGGACCATACGTCTCGCGGATTTTTGTTTGAACCCGCCCCAGGACCGCGGTGGCCTGGGTCGATCCCGTTCGGGGCCCAGCCCCATTGTGCAGAGGTTAGAACAGATATGGCTAAGGGTAAGGTGAAGTGGTTCAACGACGCGAAGGGCTTCGGCTTTATCGCGCAAGAGTCGGGTCCGGACGTGTTCGTCCACTTCACGGCGATCCAGGCCGAGGGCTTCCGGAGTCTCGCCGAGGGTGACAACGTCGAATTCGACGTCGCCCAGGGTCCGAAGGGGCTGCAAGCGCAGAACGTTCGCAAGGTCTGAGCGAGCGGCAACAGCTGTGGTGACGGGCCCGGATCACACCGGGCCCGTTTGCTTTTCGTATATTGGCTCCATGACGCACGCGCTCCTGCTGCTGCTGCTCGTTCAAGCACCAGCGGCTGCTTCCTCCCCTGCCAAGCCCCCGCCCCCGCCCCCGGCTCGCTCGCTGGCATATCGGGGCTTCTCGCCCGGGATGCCCTATCGCGATTTCGCGACCAAGGCTCGCGGCATGGCGCAGACCAACAAGGACGTGCTGGCGTGCCAGACGATGCACCACACCGCCCAGGTCATGGATTGCGCCGTGCGGGTGCGGGATCCCGCCGACAGCGCGCGCTTCTACTTGAGCGCCAACGTGATCGAAGGCCGGACTTCCGTGATCTCGCTGTTCGATTCCGGGAGCGTGGCGCTGCTCAAGCGCACGCAGGAGGACATGCGGAAGAGGCTGGGCCCGCCGCAGCGCCGAGAGCGGAGCATGTGGGAGTGGTCGCTCGAGCGGCGCTTTATCCGGCTCAACTGGCGTGGTGCAAAAGACTGGCGCGTGGTGTCCATCACATTCAACGATCGGGACGTGATGGACCGGATCGCCAAGTACCGGCCGCCGCCCAAGTCTAAGTAGCGGTCACGAGCTGCTCGGCCAGCTGCGCGATTCCCTCCGCCCCGATGACTTGCTCGACCCACTGCGGCGGCAATCCGGCCTCTCCATAGCGCGCGCCGAGCAACGCCCCCGCCACAGCGGCGTTGGTATCCGTGTCGCCGCCAGCCTGCGCGAGGTAAATGAGTGCCTCTTCCAGCGTCCGGTCGTGCGTGACGAACCAGAACGCGATCTCCACGCAATGCACGACGTAGCCCGCTTCTCCCTCGACCGCGATCGGCAGCTCGCCTTCGCCCTCCCGTGGCACGCGATGAATGGCGTCCCGCAGCGGTCGCGGGGCGCGATCGCCGATCCGGTGCAGCACTTCGTCGATGAAGTAGATGTTGCCGTACAGCAGCTCGCGCGCGGCGAGATTCACCGCGGCGGCCGCCCACGTGCAGCGTTCATCGGCATGCGTGATCGCCGCCTGTTGGGTCGAGACTCGAATCAGGCGCTCGAGGTCGTCGTGGTAGCGCAGCGCCACGGGGAGGCAGCGCATGACGCTGCCGTTCCCGGCCGAACGGCTGGGATTCTCCTGAAGGGCGAGGCGTCCGGCCTCGAACGGCGCCTTACCGCGGTCGATCAGGGTGAGCGCGCGCTTGGTGGTCAATCCGATGCCCCGGCCATCCACCTTCATCCATTTCACCCAGCGGCGGGCCACGTCCGCTGCATCGAACCCGTTGCTCGCGAGCAGGGACTCGCCCAGCAACAGGGTCATCGCCGCGTCGTCATCGTAGGGAGAGTTCTTGGGAGGGGGCGTGAGGTCCCGAATGCCGTTGGGGAAGGCTTTGCGAATGGCAGCTGCCGTTCCCAGGTGCTCGGTGGGGACGCCGAGCTGATTTCCTGCGACGAGGCCCAGCAACGCTCCGCGCGCCCGAGAGACGAGTTGGGGATCGCCATTCATTGCGCCACAAATTAACACGCGCCATGGCCATCGTTGGCGGGCTGTTGGGCATCTATGTGGTCCTCGTGGCGCTCCTCTGGGCATTTCAGGAAAGGCTCACGTTCCCGGCGCCGAGGGGGGCACTTCCCTCCTTGAGCGACGGTGAACGCGTCGAGCTCACGATGCGCGATGGGACGCGGCTCGTGGGGTGGTATTGGGCGGCGAAGGACGGCGCAGGGCGGCGAGGGGCGCACGCCCCGGGGCTTCTGTGGTTTTACGGGAATGGCGAAAACATCGCAGCCATCTGGCCGATTGTCCGGGACTTTCGGCCACCTCATGCCGCGGTGCTCGTCCTCGATTATCCCGGCTACGGGGCGAGTGAGGGCAAGGCCACCGAGGCTGGCATGTATGAAGCTGCCGATCTCGCTTACGACGAGCTGCGCCGGCGCCCCGATGTCGACCCCAAACACATCTACGTGTACGGCCGATCCCTCGGCTCCGCCGCTGCTACGCACGTCGCGGCCACCCGCGAGGTCGCCGGCCTGATCCTCGAGTCACCCTTCACGAGCGCCAAAGGAATGGCAGCCCGGCATTACCGGTTCGTGCCACGGGTCCTGGTGCGTCTGCGCCTCGACAACATCGGCCGCATGCCGACCATTCGCTGCCCCACCCTCATCTTCCACGGCACCGCCGACATGCTCGTGCCGATGCGGATGGGCCAGGAGGTCGCAGCGGCGGCGGGCGGACCTGGAGAGTTCGTGATGATCGAGGGGGCGGGCCACAACGATACGTACGACCTGGGCGGAAAAGCCTACCGCGACAAAGTCGCCGCGTTCGTCAAATAACGACGACGGGCTCGAGCCGGTCCTTTTCCTCGTCGAAGATCTTCTGAGCCTCATCCAGCATGCGGATCACGCCCGGCTCGTCCGGATCCGGGAATTTGCTGCTGGCCGCTACCTTGCCCGTGAGCTTGCGAACGCCGACCAAGGCCCGCGTCACCTCACACCGTTCCACATCGCGGTCCGTGTGGCCCGCGACGAGCAGCTCCTCATATAGAGGAAGCGCGACCGGATCGCCCAGCACATAGAGGGACTCGAGGATCTTGGGCGCCAGGAAGCGCCGCAGCATCTCGTCGCCTCGAATGCGCTGGAACAGCGCAATCACGTCCGGGGCCTGGCCGGGATAGTAGCGCGCCGCTTCGACCGCCGCGGCAACGAACGCGTGGTGCGCGCCCGGTGTCTGCAAATACCGGGCGAACAACGGCCAGGCCTCCTTGGGATGCCGCTCGGCGAGCGCGAGAAACGCGAAGTACCGCCGCGCGAGTGGAGCCCGCGTATCGGCGATCACCGTGCGGAGTCCGGCGACGCCCCAGCGCGCGCCCACCAGCGCGGCCGCGGCGGCGTGCTGGAACCGCTCGAGCTCCGGAATTCGGAACGTGACGATGTGCGGATCGAGAAATGCGCGGCAGCGCTCCAACACCGCCAGCAGCCGGCGATCGACTTGCGTCAGCGCGGGCTCGAGCGTCTCGGTATTCGCGCGGCGCGCCAATGCGAGTGCTTCCCACCCGACCTGCCCGAGATTCAACTCGTCCCATGTTGCATCCAACTGTGCGGCGTCACGCGCGGCGAGCAGTCGTTCGAGCGCCGCGGCGAATCCACACAGCTGACGAATCGCACCCATGCCCTAATGTGGAAAGCGCGTGGATATTGCGCTATCCCATAGAGAGGCTTAACCTTGCCCGCACTCTCCCTCTCCACATCGAGGAGGAATTCTGCGGAGGCTCCTCGCCGGCATCTTGGTGGTCGCAGGCTGTTCCCGGGGCGAAAAAGGACCAATCGTGTTGGGGCTGGCGGGCCCGTTCTCGCAGCCGCGCGGGGCGTCGATGCAACACGCCGCCGAGCTCGCCGTCAAGGAAATCAACGCCCGCGGCGGCGTGCGCGGCCGCCCGCTCGCGCTGCGCATCATGGACGACAGCGCGCGTCCCGAGGTGGCGATTCGCATAGCGCGCGCGCTGGTGGACGATCCAGCCGTCGTGGCGGTCATCGGCCACCTCACCTCCGGAACCTCGCTCGCCGCCGGCCGGGTGTACGGAGAAGCCCGGCGCCCGGTCGTCATGATCTCCCCATCCGCGTCGAGCCCCGACCTGTCTGGCGTCAATCCGTATGTGTTTCGAATCTGCCCCACCGATCTGAGTCACGGCGCGCAGCTCGCGCGCTTCGCGCGGCAGACCCTCGGCGCGCGCCGCATCGGCGTCATTTACGTCGATGACGATTATGGACGCGGACTCAGGCTCAGCTTTGCGACCGAGTTCCGCCGCCTGGGCGGAGAAGTCGTCGAAGAAGATCCGGCACTCTCGACCACGCCGAGTCTCGAGCCGTACCTGTCACGGCTCCGGCAAAACGGCGGCGTGGATGCGCTCATGCTCGCCACCGAGCGCGGCGGAGCCGAGCTGGCGCTCCGGGACATGGCCCGGATCGGAGGGGAGGGGGGCGTGCGTTGGGCGGTGCTCGGTGGCGACGCGCTCACCGGGATCGAGGCGGCCGGGCCGATCGCCGAGGGCGTGCGTCTGTCGACGGCCTACCTCAGCGACCGCCCCGGCGTCCGGAACGACCGGTTTGTCGAGGCGTACGGCCGGGCCTATCCGAACGAGCGGCCGGACCATCGCGGCGCGGGAGCGTACGACATCGTGCAGCTCCTGGCGACCGTTTTCACCGACGCGGGCACCGACCGGCGCGCGATTCGCGACCGGGTCGCGCGGATCGGCGTGGATACACCGGTGTTTGAAGGCGTTACGGGCACGATCGCTTTCGACGCCCGCGGCGACGTGCCGGCGAAGTCGGTTGTGATCGGCGCGGTGCGCAGCGGACGGTTGGTCACCGAGGCCGCGCGCTGAAAGCGCTCGACACCATTCGCTGGCGGATCATCCTCGGCCTCTCGGGACTGCTGGCCGGGTTGCTGATCGCCTCCATCGTAGGCGTGACCTCACTCGCAACGCTGCGCCGTTCGCTGGGGGCCGAGCTCGACCACCTGCGCGCGTGGAGTGAGGTAGGCAACGGGCTGGTCACCGCGGTGTTCGAGGAGATTCGCGCCGCGCACGAGTATCTCGACGACGGGACGAAACAGGCTGCCGCTCAATTCCAGTCCGCGGCCGATGCCGCGTCCCGGTATCAAACGCAACTCGACGGACTGCCCGGGCTCACGGAAGCGGACCGGATCACGGTCAACCGCATCAAGCAGCTTCAAGCCATCATTCACGTGGACTATTCGCTCGCGCACGCGAACGTCGATCTGGGCCGGCCGAGCGCGGCCGCTGCTGCCGCCGCCCTGGTGCGGGAGCCGGTCACTGAGCTGACGCGGGAGGTGCGTGCGCTGTCGACGCGCCAAGCGGACCGCGCCAGCGTGGCCGGCGAGCGGCTGGCGCGCATTGCCCGCGAACGCGAGATCCTGCTCTGGCTGGTCCTGTTGGCCACGATCGTCGTCGGCGCGGTCGTGGGCGCGTTCACGCTGCGCTCGGTGGAAGGGCCGCTGATGCGGCTGGTGACGGCGGCGGAGCGGTTCGGCAGCGGGGATCTGCGGCCCGTGACCACCGGGCGCATGCCGCGCGAATTCCAGGTCCTCGCGGACGCCATGCGTCAGATGGGCGAACGGCTGCGGAGCATCGTATCGGAGGTGATCAGCTCAGCCGATAAGATCGCGACGTCGGCGAGCGATCTCTCCGCCGTCAGTGAAGAGCTGGCGGCTTCTTCGAGCCAGGTCTCCGGCGCCATGCTCGAGATCTCAGGTGGCGCCGAGCACCAGCGCAACGAGTTGAACGCCACGCAGTCAGCGCTGGAGCAGCAGCGGAAAACGACGGCAGAGATGGCGGACGCGGCGTCCCGCGTCGCCCAGTTGGGCGAAGAGATCCGCACGGTGGCGGATCGGCATCGCAACGACGTCGCGGCCGCCGGGTCCACGCTTCTCGATGTGCGCGAGGTCGTCCGGACCACCGCGACCGAAGTCACCCAGCTCGCCGAGCAGAGCGCCGCCATCGATGACTTTGTCGATCTGATCAAGCGCATCTCCTCGCAAACCAACCTGCTGGCGCTGAACGCCGCGATCGAAGCGGCCCGCGCCGGCGAGCACGGGCGCGGGTTTGCCGTCGTCGCCGAGGAGGTTCGCCAGCTCGCCGATGAATCCTCGCGCGCCGCGGAAGACGTCGCGCGCACCACCCGCGTGATTCGCGAGCAGGTCGAGGAAGTCACCGCAACGATGTCGGTCGGCCAGGCAAAGGTCCGAGGCATCGAGTCCGTCGCCGAGGGCGCGGCCCGCGGTCTCGCCGAGATCGTGGCGGCGGTGGAGCAAGTCGAACAGGCGGCGGCGCGTGTGACCAAGGCGGCGGCCGAGAATCGCGGCGTCACCGAGCAACTCGGTGCGCAGGCGCAGCAGGTGGTGAATCGCGCCGTGTCGCACGCGTCGAGCGCCGAGCAGGTCACAGCCGCTACGCAACAGCAGGGGGCGTCGACTCAGGAAATGGCAGCGGCCGCCGGAGATCTGCTCCAGGCGGCCGAAAAGCTGCGGGGATTGGTCCGCGGCTTTCGAATCTAGCGGCGCTTCTTCGGTTTCTTGGCCGGGGTCTTCTTCACCGGCAGCGGTTTCTTCTTTCTCAGTCCTTCCTGGACTTCGACCAGCACCCGATCCCCTTCGTCCGGACCGATCAGCCCACGCCGCACCGCGTAGCGCACCAGCTCCTCGGCGTCTTCAGTCGTGAAATCCACCAAGCCGGCCGCCGCGCGCATCGCCTTGATGAGCGCGTCCGCCACCGGACTGCGCAGCACGCTGGCGATGCCGGGTAGGGCTTCGAGCAACGACGAGATCTGCGAACCGCCAAGCTCTGCAGGCATGAGCCGCCGTTTGAGGAGGGCTTAAGGTCGCGCCAAGCTACATACCCCCCAGGGGGGCGTCAAGAATTGCGGGGGGCCGTGTCTCTTCGCGACACGGTGAGGTCCGATTGCGACAGGAGCTCCCCCAGTACGGACCGCGTGCGCAGGTCGAGCGGCAGCTCAAAGCGCAGTTCGAGCCGATACAGCGCCCGGTCTGGAAGCGCGCCTTGTCCGGTGAGCGTGAAGCCGCGATTCGAAGGTGTGACGGCATCAATCGCGATCGCCGCGACGGGCTGGTAATGGGGGCTCGGGGCTGGGGATTGGGGGTTCGGATTTACGTTGGCGCGGCGGCGAGTGCGGGCGTTGTCCATGGGGCCTTTCCTGGTTGCCGGAGAGATAGCCCGCCGGGGAGGCGCGTCAAGATCGGGGTAGTATAGATTCCTCTCAGAGGGGAGTCGCCGTGGGGAGACGGGGGATCAAGGAGTACCGGGCGCCGGAGGCGCTCGCGCTCATCGCCGCAGATCGCGCACATGAACCCTTGGTGTGCCCATCGTGCGGAACCCGGACGATCCAGCGCTCGCCGCGCCGGCGCCCGCCGCCACTGGGCGCGATCGTGACCCCCGAGCGGATCAGCCTGACGTGCGGCGCCTGCAGCCGGCACGCATACTATATCACGCGGGGGATGGAGCCCCCGCGCGACGCGACCATGGACCCAAGGAGCCTATGACCGGAGATCTGCGTGGCTGGTGACGCGATACAGATGATGGGGACCGTCACCGAAGTGCTGCCCAACACGACGTTCCGCGTAAAACTCGAAAATGGACATGAAGTACTCGCCTATGTCAGCGGCAAGATGCGCAAGAACTACATCCGCATCCTGCAAGGCGACCGCGTCGCGGTCGACCTTTCGCCCTACGATTTGACGCGCGGCCGCATCACCTACCGGTACAAATAGGCTAGACGTCTGGACGTCTAGACGGGTAGACGTCTAGTCGGGGTGCCGCAGCAGCCGGTTCCAGCGAATCCGGAACGGCTGCGTGGCGACGCTCATATAAATGAAGAGCGGCTGGCCCCGGATGTGCGCGCGCGGCAGGAAGCCCCAGTAGCGACTGTCGTAGGACTGGTCGCGATTGTCCCCCATCACGAAGTAATGCTGCGGCGGCACGACGATCGGCCCCCAATCGTGCGTGGTGGGCCGGTAGCGCTGCGGGTCCCTCCCGACGTAATGCGGCAACTGCCAGGCCCGGATCAACTCAAGCCGGAACTCTTCGTCGGGCACGGGGGCGAGCGCGGTGTGCAGCGCGTAGGGCTCGTCCAGGCGCTCCCCGTTGCGAATCACGGTGTCGTGTACCATCTGGAGTGTGTCGCCGGCCATGCCGATCACGCGCTTCACGATGTTGAGGTCGGGCGTCGAGTCCTCGACCGAGCGGAAGATCACGACATCCTGCCGCTGCGGCGTCGCGAACGACGGCAGACGGCAGCAGTGGAATCCGGTCAGGGGAATCTCGAGCTCTCCGCCGAATATCGCCTTGTTGACGAAGAGGAAATCGCCGACGAGCAACGTGTTTTCCATGCTCGGCGACGGGATCCGGAATGCCTCGACGAGGAACGACCGCAGCACGATCCAGATGAGGAACGCGGCGCCGATCGCCCGAGCCCACGCCTTCGCCTCCTCTTTGACCGTCTTCTTGACTGGTGCCGGAGGTTTGGTGGCGGTGGGCGGGGGTTGCGAAGGCCGCGCCGGGTGTGGCGCGCTCACGGCGCCTCGACCCAGTCGGCGATAAAGATGTTGGTCTCGCCCTGCACCTTCCCGTTTCGATTCGAGGCCCACACGAGCCGGCGGCCATCAGGGGAGAACATCGGAAAAGCATCGAAATCGGTGTTGGTCGTTACCTGCTCGAGCCCCGTGCCGTCGAGGTTGATCAGGTACAGGTCGAAGTTGCGTGAGCGCGGGTTCTTGTAGTTCGACGCGAACAGGATCCGGCGGCCGTCCGGATGGAAGTACGGCGCAAAGTTGGCGCCGCCCAGGTTCGTGATCTGCCGCTGCCCGGAGCCGTCGGCATTCATCACCCAGATTTCCATGCGCGTCGGGCGCACCAAGTTCTGCGCCAACAGGCTCGTGAATTCCGTCGAGTCGGCGGCGGTCTGCGGATGCCAGGCGCGATACACGATCTGCTTTCCGTCAGGCGAGAAGAACGGGCCGCCGTCGTAGCCGAGCGTACGGGTCAGACGTTTCAGGTTCGTGCCATCGACGTGCATCGTGTAGATGTCGAGATCGCCGTCGCGCAGCGACGTGAACACGATCGTCTTGCCGTCGGGTGAGAGCGTGCCTTCGGCGTCGTAGCGCGGATTGTCGGTGATGCGCTTCGCCCCGCGGCCGTCCGCCTTGGCGACGGTGATGTCATAGTCGTACAGCGCCCACACGTAGCCGCGCGAGTAGTCGGGCCGCGGCGGGCAGGCGGCGCCGCCATGTTCGGTCGTCGCGTAGAAGATCCGGCGGTCGTTATCGAAGAAGTAGCCGCAGGTCGTGCGCCCCTGGCCGCTCGAGACGCGATGCAGGTTCGACCCGTCCGCGTTCATGACGAACTGCTGGTCGCAGCCGGTATCCGCAACCTGGCGCTGCAGAATGATCCGCTTTCCGGACCTCGAGAAATACGCTTCGGCGTTCTGGCCACCGAACGTGAGCTGGCGGATGTTGCGCAGATGTACTTCGCCTGAATCGGCTGGTATCGTCTGCAGCGCGGCGATCAAGAGGGGAAGCATGACCATGGGACTGGCAAGCTAGAGGCATTCAAACGCGCAGGCAATGTTAGATTATCTGCTCGATGAACGATCCGAAGGCGCCTCGCCCGATACGTCAGCCGCTGATGGATGCCCTCGGCCAATTGTGTGCCGATGGGAAACAGACGGCCGAATACCTGTGGCAGGTCCCCAAGGACGCCGCCGCCCGTCAGAAGATCATGGACCTGCTGAATCAGATCGGCGCCGAGAGCGGGAAGCAGGGACGCCATGAGATGCCCAAGCTCGTAGAGGAGCTGAAGATCGCCGCGCAGGCCACGCCGTCGCCGCAGCAGGTGGAGCTGCTGGTCGATGGCTTCGATCGCCTGACCAAACTGTGGCAGGCCGCCAAATCCGGATTGCTATGACCAAGACTGCCGCGCCGGCTTCTCCCCGCGTCGATCTCGATCAACTGTCGATCAATACCGTCCGCACGCTCGCCATGGACGCGGTGCAACAGGCCGATTCGGGCCATCCCGGCACGGCGATGGCGCTCGCCCCCCTCGCCTACGTGCTCTGGCTGCGTCACCTCAAATACAATCCCGCAAACCCGGAATGGCGTGACCGGGACCGATTCGTGTTGTCGGCGGGACACGCCTGCATGCTGCTCTACAGCGCGCTGTACCTGACGGGGTACGACGTCACGCTCGACGACATCAAGAGCTTCCGCCAATGGGGGAGCAAGACGCCGGGGCACCCGGAGCACGGCATCACGCCCGGTGTGGAAGCAACGACGGGACCGCTGGGCCAGGGCATCGGGAACGCGGTCGGGATGGCGATTGCCGAGGCGCAGCTCGCCGCGCTCTACAACCGGCCAGGGCACGAGATCTTCAACCATTACACCTACTTTCTCGCTTCCGACGGCGACCTGATGGAGGGGATCTCGCACGAGGCATGCTCGCTCGCCGGTCACCTGAAGCTCGGCAAGCTGATCGGGTTCTACGACGACAATCGCATCACCATCGATGGCTCGACCGAGCTCGCGTTCTCCGATGACACCGCCAAGCGGTTCGAGTCTTACGGCTGGCACGTGCAGCGCGTCGCCGACGGCAACGATCTCGACGCGCTGGATGCGGCAATTGTGGCCGCGCAACGTGAGCGGGCGCGGCCGTCCCTGATCATCGTGCGGACGCATATCGGGTGGGGCAGCCCGAACAAGCAGGACACCGCTGATGCGCACGGCGCGCCACTGGGCGTGGAAGAGATCAAGCTCACCAAGCAGAATCTCGGCTGGCCGTCGCTCGAGCCGTTCTTCGTGCCGGAAGAAGCACTGGAGCGCTGGCGCAGCGCGAAGCCGCGCGGCGCGCGGCTCGAGTCCGAGTGGCGCAAGCGCTGGGACGCGTATCGCGCGGAGTATCCCGACCTCGCCGCCGAGCTCGACCGGCGGTTTACGGGAAGGCTGCCGGAAGGCTGGGATGCGGGCGGGGCGGGGGGGGCGCTGCCTACATTCGGTCCCAAAGACGCCCAGGCAACCCGCGCCGCATCGGGGAAGGTGCTCAACGCCATTGCGGCAAAGATTCCGGAGCTGATCGGCGGTTCGGCGGACCTCACCGGCTCCAACAACACGGAGCTCAAAGGCGCAGGGGTGTTCAGCGCCACCAATCACACCGGCCGCAACTTCCATTTCGGAATCCGCGAGCACGGTATGGGCGCCACGCTGAACGGACTCGCGCTGCACGGCGGTTTCATTCCGTTTGGCGGCACGTTTTTGATCTTTTCCGATTACATGCGGCCTTCGATTCGCCTGGCCGCGCTGACCCATCTCCGGACGATTTACGTCTTCACCCACGACTCGATCGGGCTGGGCGAAGACGGGCCCACCCATCAGCCCATCGAGCAGCTTGCGGCCCTGCGCGCCATTCCCCACCTGGCGGTGATCCGGCCGTCCGATCCGACCGAGGTAGTGGAGGCGTGGAAAGCGGCAGTCACGCACAGGGTTGGCCCGGTCGCGCTCGTGCTCACGCGCCAGAAAGTGTCGGTCATCGACCGGACCAGATACTCTCCGGCAGCGGGGTTACACCAGGGCGGCTACGTCCTCGCCGACTCTCCGAATCCAGAGGTCGTGCTCGTGGCCACGGGGTCGGAGGTAGAGCTCATCCTCGGTGCCTATGAGAAACTGACGGCTGAGGGCAGACGGCCCAGGGCCGTTTCCATGCCGTGCCTGGAGTACTTCGCGAGGCAGCCCGACACCTATCGCGAGAGCGTGTTGCCGCCGAACGTGCCGGTCGTCGCGGTCGAGGCGGGAGCGCCACAGTCGTGGTATCGCTGGGTCGGCCCGAACGGCGCGATCATGGGAATCGAGCGGTTCGGCGCCTCGGCGCCGTACCAGCGGATTTACCGGGAGTTGGGGTTGACGGTAGACAACCTGGTAGTGGAGGCCAAGCGCCTTGCCGCCTCCCGCCCGGATCGGACGCAGGCCGATACACCAGCCCCATCGTAACCAGCGCCGGCGATTTCAATAGGCGGTAGCCGCCGCAATCGTTTGCGGACGTCCGCCACCTGCTCCGCATGCTGAGCGCGATAGCGCGGCAGCCCGCGATTCCAGTGATAGGTTCGCGACCAAAGCGGCTCACCCCGGATTCCGAGGATTCCCGCCAGCTGCGCGTGCGCGAGCTGCGCCGGATCCCCGTCCTGCGGCGGCAGGTACGCACGTAGCAGGACGTGACCCGGCGGGGCGCGGCCCGGGAATTTTGACGGTTGGGTCCGGCCCCGCGGGGATGGGTTGGGCCACCCCAGGGGGGCCCCCTACCGCATCCGCGTCCACAACGAACCCTGCCCCGTTCAAGGGCCGGGTGAGCTGGGTGTCGAGATACGCGAGCGACACCGTGATGCTGGGCACGTACGGCGTCTCTGCCAGCTCGCGCGCGCGACTCGCGCCCGCGGCCTCGAGCAGCCGGCCGGCCGTGTACGCGGGCAACGCCAGCACGATCGCCTCGGCTTCGTGCACGGAGCCGCCCGTGATCGCCACATGCCAACCCTGCTTGCACGGAATGAGGCTGGAGACACCTTGCGCGAACTTGACTTTGCCCGAGAGTCGCTCCAGCAGGGCCGCGACGGGTTCGCCCATCCCGGCGGAAAAGCTCCGAAAACCCGCGGCGATTTCCGACTTGCCGGCCTCGATACCGAGCAATGCCGCCGCGCGGCCTTCGTCGAGCGGCGCCAGTTCCGTACCATTCCACAGCGCCGTGCCGCGGGCCTGCTGATCGACCAAGCGATCTCCGATCCCGAGTTCGGCCGCAAGGTCGGGTAGCTCCGGTTCCCCCGCAAGAAATCCATCCGGACCGCCTTCGACGACGAAACCGTCCACCTGCTCGGTAACGATGGTGCCGCCGGCATGACGCTCGCTCTCGAGCACCACGACATCAGCATTGCCCTGGCGCGTGAGCTCCCACGCGGCGGCGAGCCCCGCGATACCGGCGCCCGCGACGATGACCTTCAGAGCCAGCCTCGCTGGGCCGCCGCCGAGCGAACCACGTCAGCCACGGCCGCTACCAACTCTGGATCGTCGTTCAGGGATGCGGTGCGTTCGAGCTGAATGCCCAGACGCTTCGCGAGGGATTGGTACTCGACGTCGATGTCGTAGAGGATCTCGACGTGATCGCAGACGAAACCGATCGGAACGAGCAGGACGCTTTTGTGCTTCGCGCGCGCCAGCTCGGTGATCACCTCTTCCGCGTCCGGACCGAGCCACGGCTCATTGGTCGCGCCGGCACTCTGATAGGCGAATCGCCAGGTAGCAAGCCGCGCGCGTTTCGCCACCTCGGCCGCGCTGGCGGTGAGCTCGTCGGGGTACGGATCGGCGGACGCGAGGATCTTCTCCGGCAGGCTGTGCGCCGTGAAGACGACCTGCACCTCTGTGGGCTGGGAGAAACGCTGCAGGGCCTGCGTGATCCTGGTCGCGGTCGCCTCGAGGAACTGGGGCTGTTTCCACCAGGTGCGCACGAGCGTGACGTCGAGACGTCCATCGGCGGCCTGGAGCAGCTTTTTCTCGTACGCCCCGACCGACATGTTCGAGTAGTGAGGTGCCATGGCGACGCCAACCACGCGCCGAAAGCCGGCCGCACCAATGTCCTTCACGGCGTCCTGGATGTACGGGTGCCAGTGCCGCATCCCCACGAACACCGCGAATCGCTTGCCCAGCGCGCGCCCGATGCCGCCGGCCTGCGCCCGCGTGAGCTCGAGAATCGGCGAGCCCCCACCGATGCGCGCGTAGCGCGCGCGGACCTCCTCGACGAGCTGCGGGCTGGTAGGCCGGCCCCCGCGAACATCCATCAGGTAGGGTTCGACCTCGTCGAGATTGCCCGGTCCGCCATACGCCATCACGAGGACGGCGATCTGCTCAGGTGTCATGCACGAGATCTACCACGGCCCGCACCGCGTCGACATCTGTCTCGGGCAGGACGCCGTGGCCCAGGTTGAAGATGTGGCCCGGCCGGCCGGCCGCGCGTTTGAGGATGTCGTGGACCTGCCGGTCGCGCTCGGCGGCCGGAGCGAGCAGCGCCGCGGGCTCGAGATTCCCTTGAATCGCCCGCTGGCCCCCCCCGATCCGCGTCCAGGCGGCATCGATCGGAATGCGCCAATCGATGCCGATGACGTCGCCACCGGCAGCGGCAAAGTCCTCCAGGAACGTCGCGGTTCCCGTGCCGAAATGAATGAGGGGCACGCCTCCCTCCCCCGCGGGCCCCGCCGCGAGCGTCAGGGCCCGCGTGGTGTGCGGCGCCACGCAGGTGCGGTAATCGTCGGGGGACAGGCATCCCACCCAACTGTCGAACAGCTGGAGCGCCTGCGCTCCGGCCCGCGCCTGCGCCGCAAGGTAATTGCCCACGAGATCCGCCAATTTGCCGAGCAGCTGGTGCCAGGCCGCCGGCGACTGGTACATGAACTGCTTGGTCTTCGTGAACGTGCGGCTGGCGCCGCCTTCGATCGCGTAGCTCGCAAGCGTGAACGGCGCGCCCGCAAACCCGATGAGCGGGACCTCCGCGGGCAGCGCGCGGCGCGCGAGCCGGATCGCATCGCACACGTAACCCAGCTCGGCCTCGATGCTGAAGGTCGGGAGGCGCTCGACGTCGGCTGCATCGCGAATCGGCCGGTCGAGCTTCGGTCCTTCCCCGGCCTCGAACCGCAATCCGAGGCGCAGCGGCTCGAACGGGAGCAGGATGTCCGCAAAGATGATCGCGGCATCGACGCCGAGCCGTTCGACCGGCTGGAGCGTGACCTCGGCCGCGAGCTCGGGCCGGTGACAGAGGTCGAGAATGGAATGGCGCTTCCGGAGTTTCCGGTATTGCGGCATGTAGCGTCCTGCCTGCCGCATGAACCAGACAGGCGTGACGTCGGTGCGCTCCCGACGGCACGCTTTAAGAAACCGTGAGACCTTGTGCCTCGACGTGAGGAGGGGCGATGAGAATCGTGTCACCGTCGAGCTTTACCTGGAACGTCGCGACGGCATGCACCGGCGGCCCACCCAGCACGCGCCCCGTCTCCAGCGAGAACACCCCTTCATGCCAGGGACACGTCACCGCGCAGCGCGCGGGATCCACGGTTCCTTCGGACAGGCTCGCGCGCGCGTGCGTGCAGCGGTTGGCGATCGCGTACACCGTCCCGTTCACATTGAACAGCGCGACGGCCTCATTGGCCGCATACACGCGCTTTGCCGTGCCGGGCGGCAGCTCGGACAGGCTCGCGACCGGCGTGAACCCGTCCGCCCGCGCGGGCCGGCGCGAGATGGCTTCCGCCGAGCCGGCGCCGCCCAGCGTGTCCAGCATATCCCACAGCGACATTTGCACGCACGTGAAGGTGGGCGTGTCGCGCAGCGTGTACGATGACGCCTCGCTTTCACGCAGCTCCATCACGAGATCGAGAAAGTCGCCGGGATTGTCGCCCTCGAACGCGACAATGAATTCCTGATCGTCCAGTCCGTAGGAGTAGGTCGTGTTCAGCCGGATCGTCGGGTACTTGCGGCCGACGCGCACGTGCTCGTCCATCATGCGCTGGCGCTCGGGCTTGGGCAGCGCATACCAGGCCCGCGTCTTGATGAATGGATAGACGAAGAGGTACTTGGCTGCGCTGGGCTGAATGACGAGCCGCTGCTCGTGCTGCGGGTTGGCGGGAAATTCATAGATCGACCGCCGCGTCATCGCGAGGTAGCTATACGGAATCGACAGGTACGCGCCCAGGTCGGTGCGATTGAGCGCGGTTTGGAGCTCGACCAGCGCATCGAGGTCCTCGGCCACCTGCCAGAGCAGAAAGTCGGTGTCGCCGCGGATGCCCACGAGTCCGTAGGGCCTGAGCAGGAGCCGGCCATGATAGCGCTCGAGGGTTTCGCCGAACTCGAGTTTCGCGGAAGCCTGGCGCTCCGCGGTGAGCCGCCGCCAGGCGGGATCGAGCTTGTAGAAGGCGTACCGAACGACTTGGCGCTTTTCGGTGGATTGTGAAGCCATGGTGCGAATCTAAACGCGGAAGCCGGAAGGGGGAACGCGGAACATCACTGTACAGTCAGTCGTTTGTTCCCACGTCCGCGTTTCGCGTTCCGCGTTCCCTTTTGCGATATCCCTTCACCACGAAATACGTGAGCGCCGTGAAGATCGTCATCGGGAGCAGGATCATGAAGACGGAGCTCCAGAAGTACACGAGATCGACGTCTTCCCCGTGGAGCAGCACAGCGATGAGCGGAGTCATCGGCCGATGAAGCGGCGCAGGTGGCGCAAGTAGTACGTCAATCCAACCCCGAGCACGGCGAAGCCGATGCCGAGCACCATCTGGCGGCGCCACAGCGCCCAGACGGCAAAGCCGGCGCAGAAGACGATGCCCGTCGTGATCAGAATGCGATGAAACGGAATCATCTGGGGACTAGGGGTTGGGATTAGGGATTAGGCGGCCTTGTCGAGCACCATCAGAGTCAACAAAGCCGGCAAATAGAGAATCGAGACAAAAAAGAGCCGCCAGGCTCGTGACGGCGTTGCCCCCATGACCAGCGCGGTTCCGGCCGCGACATACCCGAGTCCCAAACCCAAGGCCCCAAAGAAGTACCACGTGCCCGTGACGCCGAGCAGCGTCGGCATCAGGCTGATGGGCAGCAGCGCGACGGCGTACAGCATCGCCATCCGGCCCGTATCGGCGCCGCCGTCGTCGTCTACGCTGAGCATGCGCAGCCCACCGGCACGATAGTCGTCGCGGTACAGCCAGGCGAGCGCGAGAAAATGCGGCAGCTGCCACAGGAACAGGATCCAGAACAGCGCCGCGACGGCGGCATTCAGGCTGCCGCCCGCCGCGGTCCATCCGCCGACGATCGGGAGCGCGCCCGGCACCGCGCCGACCAGCGTGTTGAGTGTCGTCGTGCGCTTGAGCGGCGTGTACAGCAGCACATAGCTCGCGAATGTGAGCGCCGCGAGCACCGACGTGACCAGGTTCACCGTGACCGCGAGGTACCCCACGCCGGCCGCGGTGATCGCCGACGCAAACCAGATCGCCGCCGGCAGCGTGAGCCGGCCGGACGGCAGCGGGCGCCGCCGAGTCCGCGCCATCCGGGCATCGACGTCGCGCTCGCGGATTTGATTCCACGCGTTCGTTCCGGCCGCGACCAGCGCCGTCCCGATCAGCGTGTTCGCGAGCAGCAGCAGGTCCACGCGCTCGCGCGCACCGAGGTAGAAGCCCGCGGCGGCGGTCAGGAGCACCAGCTGCGTGATGCGCGGCTTGGTGAGCTCGAGCAGCGACCTGGCTAGAATACTTTCTCCATGATGACGACAGTCACGAGAATGGCCGCCAGCGGCAGCGGCACAATGAAAATCAGCCGCAGCCGCCAGCGCTCGAACTTGAGGTGCATGAAAAACAACGCGACCAGCAACGCCTTCCAGACGGCGAGAATGAGCAGCAGGATCAGCTTCAAGTTCTGCGACACCGGCAGCTCGAACGCCAGCAACACCTCGGCGATGGTCATCACAAACAGGTAGAGCCAGATCAGCATGTAATTCGGCCGAACGTGCGTCGTCGTCGTCTGGGGCGTGGGTGTCGTCATGGGGCGCTCGTCCTCAGATCAGGTAGACGATCGTGAACAGGATGATCCATACGAGATCGACGAAGTGCCAGTACAATCCGATGACCTCGATGCCGCGGTAGTCCTGTGGCGAATACTTCTCCGGCAGCACCTTGGTGAAATAGAGATACAGCATGCTGATCACGCCGCACGTCACGTGAAAGCCGTGGAATCCCGTCATGGTGAAGAACGTCGATCCGTACATCCCCGCCACGCCGGCGCCGTACTTCACCGGATCGGCGAGCGCGTGCTCGGCGAGCACCGAGCCTTCGCGATAGCCGGCCGGCGTGAAGCCGTGCCCGACGAGCTTGATGTACTCGAACACCTGCACACCGACGAACGCGGCGCCGCAGATGATCGTGATGAGCAGCCAGAACTTGAGCCCGCCGTCCTGGAGCGTCTTGCCCGCCACTTTCCGCAGGAAGTACTTCTTGCCGTCCGCGATGGCCGCGTAGGCTTTCACCATCGAGACCGACGAGCAGATCAGGAGGAACGTATTGATGCCGGTCAGCGGCACATTGAGCACCGCGCCCGGCTTGGCCCATGGTTCCGTCATGCCGAAGCGCAGCACGATGTAGGAGCCGATCAGCGCCGTGAAGAACATCACGTCGCTGGCCAGGAAGACCCACATCCCCAGTTTGTTGCTGTAAACCCCCGCCCCTTGTTCGGCCGGGTACGGCGGCCGCATCGCGTCAGTCATCGCGGTACTGGCCACGTTAGTGCCCTCCCGAGAGAGTCGCGGGTACCGGATCGCGGTCCGTGGGAAGCTTCTTGGTCTGCGGCAGGAAGTCGGCATCGCCGGCTTCCGGCGCGCTGAATTCGTACGGGCCGCGGTACACGTTGGGGGTGGCGGGCGCCCAGTTCCCGTGCGGCGCGGGATTGGGCAGCGACCACTCGAGCCCGTTGTCGTTCCACGGGTTCTGCGGCGCCACTTTGCCCTTCTTCAGGCTCCACAGGAAGTTGAACATGAACAGGAACTGCACCGCGAACAGCGCGAACGCGCTGTAGGAGATGAACTCGTTCATCGGCTGCTGTGGCTTGAGGAAATCGTAGATCGTCGGATCGTAGATGCGCCGCATCTGGCCGCCCATCCCGATGATATGCATCGGGAAGAACGTCAGGTTGTATGTGATGAAGGTGAGCCAGAAGTGGATCTTGCCGATCCGCTCGTCCATCATGCGGCCGAACATCTTCGGATACCAGAACGGGATCGCCGCGAACAGCGCGAACAGCGAGCCGCCGAACAACACGTAGTGAATGTGCGCCACGATGAACTGGGTGTCGTGGATCGGAATGTCGACCGGCGTCGCGGCCATGAAGATGCCGGACAGCCCGCCGATCGTGAACATCGACACGAACCCGATCGCGTTCAGCATCGGCACGTGGAAGTGCAGATTGCCGCGCCACATCGTGCCCAGCCAGTTGAACACCTTGACCGCCGACGGCACCGCGATGAGCAGCGTCGAGACCATGAACGTGGACCCGAGCGTCGGATTCATACCGCTCATGAACATGTGATGGCCCCACACGATCCAGCCCAGGAACGCGATCCCGATGATCGCGAACACCATCGAGTGGTAGCCGAAGATCGGCTTGCGGCTGCCGTTGGCGATGATGTCCGATACCATGCCCATCGCGGGCAGGATCAGGATGTAGACCTCGGGGTGGCCGAAGAACCAGAACAGGTGCTGCCACAGCAGCGCCTGGCCGCCGGCGACGGGATCGAAGAAGTGGGTGCCGATGGTCTGGTCGAACAGCAGCATGATCGCGGCGCCCTGCAGCACCGGCAGCGCCAGCACCGCGAGGATCGCCGTGATGAACAGCGCCCAGACGGAGAGCGGCATGCGGAAGAACCCCATGCCGGGCGCGCGGTGGTTGATGATCGTGGTGATGTAGTTCACCGAGCCCATCACCGACGACAGCCCGAGCACCACGATCGAGATGCTCCACAGCTGCTGGCTGTAGGTCGCGCCCGACAGATCGGGCCGCGCCGAGAGCGGCGCGTACATCGTCCAACCGGCGCGTGCCGCGCCGTCGGGCACGAAGAAGCCCGCCAGCATGATCAGACCGGCGAGCAGCGCGAGCCAGAACGACCACATGTTGATGCGCGGGAACGCCATGTCGTGCGCTCCCACCTTCAACGGAATCAGGAAGTTCGCGTACACGCCCACGAGCAACGGCATGATGGCGAAGAACACCATGAACGTGCCGTGCATCGTGACCAGCTGGATGTAGTACTCGGGCAGGATCACGCCGCCTGAGACCATGCTCTCCGGCAGAATGCCGCCGCCCGGCATCGGCTTGCCCGGGAAGCCCAGTTGCCAACGGATCTGCATCGCCAGCAGTCCCCCGACCAGCAGGAAGAACAGGCTGACGAACAGGAACTGGATGCCGATGATTTTGTGGTCGGTGGAGAAGATGTATTTCTGCCAGAAGGTCATGGGCGCGTGATGCGCCCCCCCTCCTCCATGGGCATCGTGCTTCGCGTGCGCGACGCTCGTCATTCGGCTCCTCCGGCGGCTTGTTGGGCCAGCCACGCATTGTACTCGTCGGGCGTGTGGACGAACACGCGGGCTCGCATCTTGTAGTGCCCCATCCCGCACAGCTCGGCGCAGCCGATCTCGAACTCACCCGTTTTGGTGGCCTGGAACCAGGCCGTGATGTGCATCCCGGGGACCGCGTCCTGCTTCACGCGGAACTCCGGCACGAAGAACGAATGAATCACGTCCTCGGACGAAAGCTCGACGGCGATCGGCTGGTTGACGGGGATGTGGAGCTGGTTGCGGACCGTGAAGTCGTCGGCGGTACCGAGCGCTCCGTCCGCGCCGGCGTACGACACTTGCCATTCGAATTGCTTGCCGTGCACGCCCATGTGAATGGCGTTGGGTGGGATGCTCTTCTTGTCCTTCATCAGGACCCAGTAGTGATTGCTCACCAGACCGAGCGCCACCATGGTCACGGCGGGGATCGCCGTCCAGATCACTTCCGCGCGCGTGGAGCCGTGCGTGTAGAACGCCTTGCGGCCGGGACGGGCGCGGTAGCGAATCACAAACGCCACGACGCCGACCTCCACGATGACCAGCGCGATGCCGGTGATGATCAGGATCACCGTGAACATCGTGTCGATCGGCCCGGCGAACGTCGATCCTGCGTCGGGAAGCCACCAACGCATCGAGCTCTCCTCGCGCTCTAGCGCGCGGCGAAGGTAAGGTTGGCCGTCTTGCTCTCGGTCCCCGCGATCGTCACGGTCGCCGTCTGCGTACCGAACTTCTCGTGCCAGGCCTCGATCGTGTACGTCCCGGGGGGCAGGCCCGTGATCGAGAAGCTGCCGTCCGGACCCGACACCGCAAAGAACGGATCGGGCCGCACGCCCACCCAGGCGTGCATCCAGCCGTGCACGTTGCACTGCAGATTGACCATCACCTCGGGCGCCGTGAACGTGCGCACCGTCTTCATGCCGGCGCTCGGCTGGCTCACGTTGAACGGGCGGTTCTTTTTGGCCACGGCTTTGATGTTATGGAGCACCGGGTCGGAGTTCCGAATCTCGACGGCCTGCCCGACCATGACGCCGAAGACATGCGGGTGATAGCGGCAGCCGTTCTGGTCCAGCACGACCGGGGTCGCCGGCGCGGTGAAGGTTTGACCCGCGGGAACACCGGCGCTCACGTACACGAACACGTTCGCGAGCGCGTTGGCGGGACCCGCCACGACGTTTTCTTCGGTCGGCGCGGTCGGATACTTCGCCTTGCACGCCGCCTCTTCGCTCATATCAATCGCCTGATTCCGGGGCGCGGCCCCGGTGAACTTGATCTTGCCGGTGATCGTACCGCCGGCGGTGGCTGCCGCGGGGGCGGATGCCGGCGCCGGCTCTGCCGCGGGCGGGGCCGCAGGGGCGGCCTGCACCTGGCTGTTGTCTCCCTTGCTGCACACGGTGAGCAGGAACATCCCGCCCACCACGCTGAAGATTCTGCCTGTCATTGCTGCCTCCGGAATGAAGTCTTCTGCTGCGCGCGCCACACGACCAGCATGCCCAGGCCCAGCGTGAGCGCCATGGCGAGCACCGGCGAGATGAACACGCTGGCCGGCACCGGTTCGTCGAGAGCGAGGAAATACCACGTACTGATGGCCATGCGCGTGCCATGCTCGCCGTTGGACCCGTCCCACGCGAACAACGCCACCGGGATGGCACGGCCGGTCCGGAACGGAAGCTGTGTTGCGGTGTCGGGCGAAGCAAGAGCGCGCGTGAAGACGACCCGCCACTGGCCG
>JBLNGI010000017.1:0-2835 GCA_050264615.1 Gemmatimonadota bacterium | reverse complement strand
GACTTGCCGGTCTCGCCGGGCGGACGGTCGCGCGCGACGGAGCCTATGCCGCCGTGGGCGGTGACGTTGCTGCGGTGGTGCTCGTCGTTCGGATCGCGACGCTCGTCGAGGCGATCGTCGTGGAGGACGGCGTGGCCCGCACACATCCCGCTGCCGCGGCTCGGCTGTTGGCTACCGCATCCGGCCACCCGGTCGCAGCCGATCACGAGGTTTTGCAGCGGGCGATTGACGCCGCGACTCCGCTGATTCGTTCCAGGCTCGCCGCGGTGCAGGATGCCCGCTGGCGCGCGAGTGACCGCGACCGGCTGGCGCGCCGCTTGATCCCGTGGGTGTTAACGGCGGCGCGCCGCGCCGCCCGCCGGGGCGATGGCGCTCAGCTCGGCGAGCTGGACGCCCTGGTGACGCGACTCGCGTCGGGAATGACGGCGGGAGAGGAGCTGCTCCTCGAACAGCTGTTGTCGCGCCGAGACGCGCTCTTGGTCAACGATTTGCTCGCCTGGCATCGCCGCCTGCCGGCCGTGGGCCTCGCCGAGTCCTCGAGCCGAGTTGAGCTCGTCGCCGCGCTCCAGATTCAATCGCGAGAACAGATCGGCTCGCCGGGTGGCAAACTGTCGCCGGCGGAACGGCCGGCCGCGAGCAGGCAGCGCCCGCCCCAGCCATCACTGCGACCCTCAGCCATGTAGCCGCTCGAGTCCGCCGCGATGATTCGGAGTCGCACGCCCAGCGCCGAGTTGTCGTTGGGTGGCACCCACACGCGAATCACGTCGGCGGCGTACGTGTGATGCTGGCTGCGATACGCCGCCTGCCCGGCGGCGAGCGCGCGCAGTTGCAGCTTGATGTTGGCGATGTACGGGCGCTCGGCGAGCCCCGAGTGGATGTGGCGCGCCAGGAGATAGAAGCCGATGATCGCAGCGGCGACGATCACCGTCGTGATCACGACAAAGCGCACCTCGCGGCTCACGCTGCAATCATATCGTCGTGTCGCTAGCTTGTCAGTGATGGCGAACTCCACGTTCCTCTTCGACCTCGACGGCACCATCATCGACTCGATCGAGCTGATCCTGCGCTCCTACCGTCACACAATGGCGCTGCACCGTTCCAAAGAGCCGATGCCCCCCGATGACATGTGGATCCAGGGCCTCGGCACACCACTCTGGGCCCAGTTCGGCGAGATCACGGACGACAAGGAAGAGATCGAGCGGATGGTGCAGACCTACCGCACCTACAACCTCACGCACCACGACGCGCTGGTTAAACCGTATGAAGGTGTGGTAAACGAAATTCGCCGGATGAGAGATGCAGGAAAAAAGCTCGGTGTCGTCACCAGCAAGCTGCGCGACGGCGCGATGCGCGGCCTGCGTATCTCGAGACTCGACGACGTGTTCGACATCGTCATCGGCTGCGACGACGTGACCCACTCCAAGCCGCATCCCGAGCCGGTACTCAAAGCGCTTGACGAGCTGGGCGCAACAGCGGGCGAGACCGTGTTTGTGGGCGATTCCCGTCACGACATGGAATCGGGCCGGGCCGCGCGCGTGAAAACAGCTGCGGTGCTGTGGGGGCCGTTCGACCGCGCCGATCTCGAGGATTTGCAGCCCGACTACTGGCTGGAGAAACCCGAAGACCTGCGCCAGCTTTACCAGCCATGAGCCCTACATTCGTTCCCTTCGAGCTGGAACGCTGGCAGAGCACCTGGGAAAACCGGGTCAGCTTCAATCTCTCCGAATCCGGCGTGCATCCGCTCACGATCCAGGAGCTGCTCGGCCTGGCCGGCGCGTCCGCGGTCCCGCTGCTCGAGGTACGCCTCGGTTACGCGCAGTCCAACGGCTCCGACCTGCTGCGCGAGCGCATCGCCGCGCTCTACCCCGGCGCCTCGCCCGATCAGGTCCTCGTCACCACCGGGAGCTCCGAAGCGAACTTCATCACCTGTTGGCGGCTGATCGAGCCCGGCGACAAAGTCGCCGTGATGATGCCGAATTACATGCAGACCGCCGGGCTCACGCAGAACTTCGGCGCGCAGCTGCGGCCGTTCCAGTTGCACGAGAAGGAAGGGTGGGAGCCGTACGGCGAAGAGATCCGGACGGCGATTGCGCCAGGCACCAAGCTCGTCGTCGTCACCAACCCGCACAATCCGACCGGTCACGTGCTCGGCACGGAGGCGCGCAAAGTCATCCTCGCGCGCGCCGCGGAAGTCGGCGCGTGGATTCTGGCGGATGAGGTCTACACCGGCGCGGAACGCGACGGCCAGACGACCCCGTCGTTCTGGACCAGCGGCTACGACAAGCTCGTGATCGTGAACGGCCTGTCGAAGGCGTACGGCCTGCCGGGCCTGCGGATCGGCTGGATCGTATCGCAGCCCGCCTTCAGTCAGGAAGTCTGGGCGCGGCACGACTACACCACGATCGGTCCGTCCGGAGCGAGCGACCATCTCGCCACCGTCGCGCTCGAGCCGCACGTGCGCGAGAAACTGATCGATCGCACGCGCAAGATCCTCCACGCGAACTACCCCGTGATGGAGGCGTGGCTCAAGAACTTCGGCGACACCTTCAGCTGGCACCCGCCGCGGGCGGGCGCGATCTGCTGGGCGCGCTACCGCGGCGGGATTCCCGCACAAGAGATCGTCGAGAAGCTGCGCGCGCAGCACAGCGTGCTGCTCTGCCCGGGCGATCACTTCGGCACGCCGGGATTCCTGCGCTTCGGATACGGGGGGGAGCTGTCGCATTTCCAGGAAGCACTCGCCGAAACCGAACGTGGTCTCCGCCGGCTCTTCTCGGATTAGAAAACCATGGCAACGAAGCAGCGGCAGAACGAGCGTGAAACGGCGGTCATCCGCGC
>JBLNGI010000016.1:0-4806 GCA_050264615.1 Gemmatimonadota bacterium | reverse complement strand
CGACCTCGATGCCATTCGCGCGCTGCGCGTCAATCGCAGCGCGGTCGAGCGTCGCGCTGCCACGATTCCCACCCGCCGCACCGTCAAGAAGGAATGGCAGGCCGCCTGGCTGCTCCGCGCGATCACCTGCATGGATCTCACGACGCTGCAGGGCGATGACACCCCGGGCAACGTGCTGCGGTTGTGCGCCAAGGCGCGCCGGCCGCTCCGGCCGGACCTGATCGAGGCCCTCGGCGTGGGCCATCTCGACCTCACGGTCGGTGCGGTCTGCGTGTATCACGCGCTCGTCCCGACCGCCGTTGCCGCGCTCGCCGGGTCGGGCATTCCCGTCGCGGCCGTGTCCACCGGATTCCCGGCGGGACTCAGCCCGTTCGCGCAGCGACTCGAGGAAGTACAGGCCTCGGTCGCCGCGGGCGCGCAGGAAATCGACATCGTGATCACCCGCGCCCACGTGCTCACCGGCGACTGGCCCGCGCTCTACGCCGAGGTGCGCGCGTTCCGGGATGCGTGCGGTCGTGCACCCATGAAGGCGATCCTGGGAACCGGAGAGCTCGCGACGCTGACGAATGTGGCCCGCGCCAGCATGGTGGCGATGATGGCGGGTGCGGACTTCATCAAGACCTCGACGGGCAAGGAGCCGGTGAACGCCGTGCTGCCGGTGGGCGTCGTGATGGCCCGCATGATCCGGGAGTATGAGAGCCGCACCGGGTACCCGATTGGGTTCAAACCGGCCGGTGGGATTCGGGCCGCCAAGCAGGCGCTCGACTGGATGATCCTCATGAAGGAAGAGCTGGGCGACCGCTGGCTCAGGCCGGCCTTGTTCCGGCTGGGCGCCAGCGCATTGCTGACCGACATCGAGCGCCAGCTCGAGCACTTTGTGACGGGTCGCTACGCGGCGGCGCACCGCCACCCGATGGTCTGATGACCACCGTCGCCAAGATCTTCGAGACGATGGAGTACGGGCCGGCGCCCGAGAGCGCCGGCCCCGCGCTCGATTGGATCAAACAGCACGATAACGGGCGGTTCGGGCACTACATCGGGGGCACGTGGGTCGCGCCCTCGGAAGGGCAGTACTTCGACACGATCAATCCGGCTACCAAGGCTGTCCTCGCGAAAGTGGCGCAAGGAAGCAAGGCCGATATCGACGCTGCCGTGGCCGCCGCGAACGCCGCCGCACCGGGCTGGGCTGCGCTCACCCCGCACGCGCGCGCGCGCTACTTGTATGCGCTCGCCCGCGAAGTGCAGCGCCATGCGCGGCTGCTCGCCGTATTGGAGAGCCTCGACAACGGCAAGCCGATTCGGGAAACGCGCGACCTCGATATTCCGCTCGTCGCGCGGCACTTCTATCACCACGCCGGCTGGGCCCAGCTGCGCGACACGGAGTTCCCGGGATACGGACCGGTCGGTGTCGTCGGCCAGATCATCCCGTGGAACTTCCCGCTGCTGATGGTGGCGTGGAAGGTGGCGCCGGCACTCGCCGCGGGAAACACGGTGATCCTGAAGCCGGCCGAGTTCACGCCCATGACGGCGTTGTGCTTTGCCGAGATCGCGCAGGCCGCGAATCTGCCGCCCGGCGTCTTCAACGTCGTCACCGGCGAGGGCAGCACGGGCAAGCACCTCGTCGAGCATCCCGACGTGCACAAGATCGCGTTCACCGGATCGACGGAAGTCGGGCGCGTCATCCGCAAGGCGACCGCGGGCAGCGGCAAGAAGCTGACCCTCGAGCTGGGCGGCAAGAGCCCGTTCATCGTGTTCGAGGATGCGGATCTGGACAGCGTCGTTGAAGGCGTGGTGGATGCGATCTGGTTCAATCAGGGCCAGGTCTGCTGCGCGGGATCGCGCCTGCTGGTGCAGGAGGGAGTCGCCGATCGGCTGACGCAGAAGTTGCGGGCTCGCATGGAGAAGCTGCGCGTCGGGTCGCCGCTCGACAAAGCGGTGGACATGGGCGCGATCGTCGCGCCGGTGCAGCTCGAGCGCATCCGTGGCCTCGTCGATCAGGGTGTGCAGGAAGGCGCCAAGATGTGGCAGCCTTCCTGGGCATGCCCGACCGACGGCTACTTCTATCCGCCCACGCTGTTCACCGATGTCTCGCCCGCCGCGACGATCGCGCAAGTCGAGATCTTCGGCCCCGTGCTCGTGGCGATGACCTTCCGCACGCCCAAGGAAGCGGTCGAGCTGGCGAACAACACGCCGTACGGCCTCGCGGCAAGCGTGTGGTCGGAGAACATCAACCTCGCGCTCGACGTCGCGCCCAAGCTCAAGGCCGGCGTCGTCTGGATCAACTCGACCAATCTGTTCGACGCGGCCGCGGGCTTCGGTGGGTATCGCGAGTCGGGGTTTGGCCGCGAGGGTGGGCGCGAGGGGATGTATGAGTATTTGAAACCGGAATGGGATCTGGGAGTTGGGAGTTTGGAGCCCGGGACGGCAGCCCAACTATCAGTTGAGCCCAAACTCCCAACTCCCATCTCCCAACTCCCGCCTATCGATCGGACCTACAAGCTCTTCATCGGCGGCAAGCAAGCCCGTCCCGACCAGGGCTACAGCCGTAAGATCCTCGGTCCCGATGGTCGCAGCCTCGGCGAAGTCGCCGAAGGCAATCGCAAAGACATCCGCAACGCGGTCGAAGCGGCGCACGCCGCGGCCGGGTGGGGACGAGGCAGCGGGCACATGCGCGCGCAGATCCTCTACTATATCGCCGAGAATCTGGCGACCCGCGCGGACGAGTTTGCCGCGCGCGTTGGACGGACGGAGCTCGACGCGACGGTCGCGCGGCTGTTCACCTACGCGGCCTGGGCCGACAAGTGGGACGGCGCGGTCCACCACACGCCGATCCGGGGCGTCACGCTCGCCATGAACGAGCCGGTCGGCGTACTCGGCATCGCCGCCCCGGATGAATCCCCGCTGCTCGGCTTCGTCTCACTTCTGGCTCCGGCGATCGCCGTCGGCAACACCGTGATCGTCATCCCGTCGGAGCCGCAGCCGATCGCGGCGACCGAGTTCTACTCGGTGCTCGAGACGTCGGACGTTCCGGATGGGGTCATCAACGTCATCACCGGCGCCAAAGATGCGCTCGTGAGGGTGCTGGCCGAGCATGACGACGTGGACGGCGTCTGGTACTTCGGGAACGCCGTCGGGGTGAAGGCGGTCGAGCTGGCGTCAGCGGCGAACATGAAACGCACGTGGGCAACGGCGAAGAGCCGCGATTGGCTCGATGCCCGTCAAGGCGAGGGGCGCGAGTTCCTGCGACGCGCGTCGGAAGTGAAGAACATCTGGATTCCCTACGGGGAATGACCCGCGCGACCGTTTGGGTTGCCGTTGTTCTGTGCGGCTTGGCCCTGACGGCAAGTAATTCAGTAGCTCAGGAAAGAGTCCCACGCCCGCGCCTGTGCTGTGGCGCGGACACCAACGACGCGGCCGCCTACATCCGCCACGCGCGCGGTCTCCTTTACAGTGCCACTGACTCCGCCCGCGCTGCCGCCGAGGCCGCGCTCTTATGGGCCGGTCGTCTCGACCCCACATCGAGCGACGTGCCCTACCTGCTCACGGTCGCCGTCATCCGACCGATCATGATGAAGGCCCGGCGGGAAGGGGGTCTATCCGGAAAGCGCTTGCGAAAGGAGCTGACGCCCGCGCGAGTGCTCTACATCGACTCGCTCATGCGCGAAGCGTGGTTGCGCGAGCCGTTCGTCAATCTCGATCTCGAGCCGATGTTGTGTCTGAATCTGGTCGCGCCGGACTTGGTTCGTGATCCCGCGACGAAGGGTTACTTCGCGTATCAGTTCCGGGAATACGGTCTTGCTTTGGACTCGTGGGCCAAGGCGCTCGCCCGGGATTCATCTCGACTGGATCTGCGATTCCATCGTGCCCACACCTTCTTCCTGGCCGGAGAGTACGACAGCACCGTGCTGGAACTCCAGGCGGCACTGGGTATTGTAACGCAGCCCGACTCGGAGGTTGCGCCGATCGTGTCGCCGACTTACGTGCTCAACTACGCGCTTGGCACTGCATTCGAGCGTCTGGGACGCTTGGATTCGGCGAAGGCAGCCTTCCGTCGCTCGTTGACCGAGAATCTCGGTCTTTACATGGCGCACGCGCGACTGTCGAGCCTGTTGATGTTCGAGGGGGATACGGCGCAGGCGCTCGTAGAGGTAGCGCTGGCGGCCGCGGTCGCACCTCGCGACCCGATGATCGTTTCCTATTACGCCTTGCAGTTGATCGAGGCACGCCGGTTCGCGGAGGCCGCCGAACAAGTGCGCACGGCGATCGCACTCGATTCCCTATATGCCACGCCATACCTTCTGAGAGGCGTCGCGGAGCAGGGAGTGGGCCGGGACTCCGTCGCCCTCGCCAATTTTGACATCTTCCTGCAGCGTGCACCTAAGAGCGACTCTCGGCGCGAGTGGGCGAAACAACGTATCGTCGCGCTCCGGGCGAAGCCTGATGATTGACGGATCGCGGCCTCGTTCAACCATCAGCGCGGTCCTGCACCGCGTGAATTACTCGGAAACCGACCAGATGGGGTTCGTCTATCACGCGAACTACCTGATCTGGATGGACATGGCCCGGACGGAGCATCTCCGCGAGCGGGGGATGTCCTACAAGCAGCTGGAAGACGAAGGCACCTACCTCACCGTCACCGACGTTCACATCCGTTACCGTCAGCCGGCGCGATATGATGACATGATTCGCATACGCTGCTGGATTCGGGATTTGGCTTCCCGCCGGGTAATATTCGGATACGCAGTCGAGCGGGCCGAAACGGACGAGTTGCTCGCTACCGCGGAGACGTCGCTGATCGCGCTGAAC
>JBLNGI010000015.1:0-8728 GCA_050264615.1 Gemmatimonadota bacterium | reverse complement strand
ATGGCGATCAGCTCATCGGGCGTGTAGGGGATCATCTCGTAGTCGAGATCCTCCTTCAGCCCGTCGGCGCCGATCGGCTCGCCCACGATCGGCCCGGTGTTGGCATCAGAGGTAGTCTCACGGCTGCCGGCACCGCACGTGCCCGGCCGTCCGGCCGCCTGGCCGTCCGGCCTTCCGTCGGAAGGCTTCATTCCCACGACGCGCTCCCGCAGGGTGCGGGCGTACTTCGTGAGCGCTTCGTCGAGCTTGCGACAGGGATCTTTCACCCACCACGAGAAGACGGGATCGTAGCCGTCATAGTAGCGGAACCAGCCTCCGACGACGCTCCGGATGTCGTCCAGGTCGTCGGCGGCGCGATTGGCGACCGTCCTGGTCACCGCCGGCGTTGACCCCCTGGCGCGCGCCGCCGAGTCAGCGCGACCCTGGGAGGACTCGAACAGGGTACGCAGGCTGTCGATCTCCCGGGTGGCTTGCGCCAGGACACGCGCGGCAGCCGGTGGAGCGACGGTCGCCAGATTGCGCCGCGCGTCCTGAAGGGCCAGGAGGCGATCGGCAAAGGGGAGCAGCGGCGCTTCCGAGGCGCGCATCTTGTCGCGCCGGTCGAGCAGCGCGACCTGGTGGCGCAGGTAGCGCGCGAGCAGCAGATAATCCACGCGCCCTTCCGGCGACAGCTTGCCGAAGTCCACCTCGGTCAAGCGCGCCTGCCACCCGGCGTACAGCGCGCGCATCCGGCGGCGCTGGTCGGGAGAATCGTCCGCGTCATAGCGGCGGGTCAGGACGTTGCGATCGGTGGCGAAGCGGTCGACCACCTCCGCCAACTCGCTGCCTGAGCGATCGACGAGCGGGGCCAGGACCGGCACGGCGGCCAGGGAATCCGGGCGGGGAGGGGGGGGCGCCTGTGCCAGGGCCGCGGATGGCAGCAGCCCGAGGGCCGCGGACAGAAAGAGTCGGAGCATGGATGTGTTCAGGAGGTTTGCAGACCTTGGATGATACTCCCGTGCCGGATGATCCGCGAGCGGCGAGATTTGACCGCGGTCTTCCGGTCACGGGAGCAAGCCGATGGCCTCCTAGTCCGCCGCTTTCGTCGAGCTGGACCTTTCCCAATTGACAAACAGAAACCCACCGGGCGCCTCGAATTTCGGCACTCCCGCTCCGGGTAGGATTTGGAGCTGCAGCTCGTCGATCGTGTTCTTCGAGCAATCCCAGCATGCGAGCGCGAAGTCCCCGTCCCGTCGGGTGCGCGACAGGAGCATCACGTGCACCATCGCGTTGTCCGTCACGAGCGCGCCGTTCCTGTACAGGTGTCCGAACGCCCACAGTGCCACCGCGCTGTTGATCGTGGGCACGAGCGGCGTGTGCACCGCCGTGTTGCCGTGGTAGTAGAGCCCGAGGATCACCCCGCCGAAGCGCGGGTGATGCGGCACGTCCTTCGTCTGGACGCGGTCCAGCACCAGCTTCCAGCGCGCGCCATCCTGCGTCGCGAACTCGGCGACTCCATCCACCGAGTCACGCGTCGCGCCTTTGTCCCACGCCGTGAACGTGAAGCTGCCCGCCGCACGACTCACATTGTTCGAATAGGGGCCGTTCTTCACCTGCGACTCGAGCCCCTCTCGCTCGTCACCGAACTGCGCCAGGATCGGGGCAGCACTGTCGGGAAACGCAAACGGCCCCGGCAGGATCTGGATGACGGGGCCCCCGCCAGTCACCCGGATCGCGTGGATGTTCGGCGTGGGGGGGGGCGCCTTCATAGCCTCACGATGGTAGTCCAACGCCGTCGCGCTCGTGGCCGGGACGACGTTGAGATCAGTTTCCATGCCGAGCTTCTTGTGCGAGTCATTGCCCACGGGGCAGTACACCTCGTAGGTGCCAGGCTTGAGCGTCAGCGTCAGCGTGGCGGTCGCTCCGGGCTGGATGACGGGGCTCTCCTGTTCGATCCCCTGCCCTTCGACCTCCAAGGCATGCGGGATGCTGCCGGCGTTCGTGACGGTGAATGTCACGCTGCCTGCCGTGATGGTGCCTTGCGACAGCTCGACTTTCCACTCCGACAGCGTGGCGCGAACTGCGGCCGGGCCATCCGGCACGCGGTGTACGGGCCAGAAGGCGAGCGCGGCGAACAGGACATTTGCGACGTTTCGAGACGAAATAGCGTGCAGGGAGCTCATACGTGATCTTCCTCCAGAGAAAGTGCGACGGCAGGGTGGTCATTGCCGGAGACTCCCCGCACCGCGGGGTTATTCCGCCGGGAATAAACCCGCCGACCGTGGAGTCTCCTCCTGAAGGGGGTTGGTTGGAGTCAGGCGAGCGATTTGAAGCTGTGGTGTTGCCGCACCTGGACGCCGCCTACACGCTGGCGCGCTACCTGACGCGCAACGCGCAAGACGCCGAAGACGTGGTGCAGGAAGCCTGCCTGCGCGCGCTCAAGTATTTCGACAGTTTCCGCGGCGACGAGGGGACGAGCGCCCGCGCCTGGCTGCTCACGATCGTGCGCAACACGGCATTCAGCGCGGGTCGCCGTCAGTCCCCGGACTCGGCCGCGCTCGAGTTCGACGAACGGCAGCACAGCAGCGCAGTGGCGGATGAGCATCCGGAGGCGGCGGTGCTCCGGGGTGATGCCAAGCAAACACTCGCGCGTGCGCTCGACCGCCTGGCGCCGGAATTCCGCGAGGTCATCGTCCTGCGCGAGCTCGAAGGACTTTCCTACAAGGAGATCAGCGATGTCGCGGGCGTGCCGGTCGGCACGGTGATGTCACGGCTGTCGCGCGCGCGCGGGCATCTGCGGGAGGCGTTACGTGAGTCATCCGAGCTTTGAGGTCCAGGTGGATGCCTATCTCGACGGCGAGCTCGCCGCGGTCGATGCGCGCGCGCTCGAGGCACACCTCGCCCAATGTCCGGATTGCACGCGGTTCCGCGATGGAAGGCTCGTGCTGCGCGCGGGAATCGTGGCGGGTGTCCCCAAATTCCAGGCGCCAGCCGCGCTGCGCGAACGGATCCAGGCGGCGGCCCGAGCCCGCTCCGGTGCGCCGCGGCGCTTCACGGTACAGCAGCTGTGGCGTCCGCTGGCCCTTGCCGCGTCACTCGGCGCTGTCGCGCTCGGCAGCTGGACACTCGCGTTGCAACGCGCTGCCGGCGCGGGGCTGGCCGACGACGTGCTCACGAGCCACGTCCGCTCACTGATGCCTGGCCACCTGACCGACGTGCTTTCGTCGGACCAGCACACGGTGAAGCCGTGGTTCAACGGCCGGCTCGACTTCTCGCCGCCCGTGTACGACTTCGCCGGGCGCGGCTATCCGCTCGTGGGCGGGCGGCTCGACTACGTCGATGGCCGGGCGGTCGCCGTCCTCGTGTACGGCCGGCGTCAGCACGTCATCAACGTGTTTCAGTGGCCAGCGCGCGGCTCCGCAGGCGGACCCTCGTTGCGTACTCGCCAGGGCTATCACGAGCTGCACTGGACGACGCCGGACTACACGTACTGGGTAGTCTCCGACCTGGGATTGGCAGAGCTCCAGGAATTCGCTCAGTTATTGCGCCAGGCGGACTCGGCAACCGGAGTCCGCTGAGCCCGGTTCCTGACTCCTACGGAGTCTGGAGCCGACGCCTGCTCGGCTCGTAGATGTCGGTCTGCAATCGCAGGCTCTCCTAGTCCGCGTTGACTGTCCGAACGGCCCGTTCGGCTTCATCACGTGCGGCGGCGATGCCGTGTCGGTCTTCATCCTACACGATCGTTGGCCGGACGCCCTACACGGCGACACCAGACAGTCCGGCCGCGCCACTCCGCTCCGTCCGATAGTCGCCAGCATGCTGCAGCGGCTGATTACCCACACGACCCACGTCTACGATCACAACCACAGGGAGAATGGGAATGAAATCGATTTTCAAGGCTGGAATGCTGGTGGTGGCGGCACTCGTCTGGGCCGCCTGTAGCGGCAACTCCGACGGCCCGACGACCCCGTCGTACTCCGCCGCAGGTCCAGGGCAGGCGTCCGTCGCGCGCGATGTCGGGGGGGCTCGTACCGGCTTCGGCTTCAACGGCACGGTCAGCGGTTTCCCCACCGGAGTGGTGTTCCTCACCGGCGGTGGATCGTTCGACGCCGCGAGCGCCTCGAACCTCGTCCCCAGTGAGACCGACGCGAAGTCGGGCGGCGGGTTCCGCTGCGAGGCCACAGTAGCCCAGGGACCGCTCAACGGCTGCGCGGCAGGTGAAGGCGTGCGTTGGGACACCGCGCAGCTGCTGGCTTCGACGCGGTTCCGGTGCACCGGCGCCGACGCGGCCAAGGAGATTGCGACGGGTGCGGGAAGTGTCGTGCTGCTCGCCGATTTCTATCGCGCGGGCGACGGCATTGACGAGTCGTTCACCGCGCAGATGATCGTCTCCGCCGCCGACATCGCGCCGGACATTGCGGGTGACCAGACCCTCTGGGTGCAAGGCGTAGGCTGTGGCAGCGCCGTGGTGAATTTCAGCAGGTAACTCCGGGCGGCCCACCCTCGAGGAAAACGGCGAGCGCTAAGCTCGCCGTTTTGGTTCGGGCGGTCCTTGGGGGGCCCAGTCGGGGACGTGTCAGCCTGTTGCCGAAACCGGCCGCGCGGCGGCGCGGAATGGAGCCGTGACGGCGAGCGCTCCCCAGACCACGGCGATGCCGAGGTACTCCGTCAGCTCGAAGGGTCCGATGGCGCTGACGAGCCGGTCGTACGTCATCGCCGCGCCGTATGCGAGCGTGTTGCCGAGCAGTAACACCCACCAGGCCCAACGCTCCCCGCGGCGAAACGCCGTGACCGTGATGGCGATCGTCAACAGCCCGAATATCACGCAGAACGTGCTGTACAATCGGAACAGCAGTTTGACGTACGCAGCCGTCCTCGGCGACGTGGCGGCGAGGTCCGACCACGCAAGGTTCGTGAAGCCCTCATAACCAGCTGTCAGAATCGGCACGCCCCCCGGACCGGCCAGGTGGTCCGGCGCCAGTGCGCCTGCCCCGCCCCAAAGCATGAATCCCACATCGGCGACCAGGATCGCGATCCAGGCGGCACGGTGCCAGCGGTTCATTGTGGCATCCCTCCGCTGAGTCGCTGGATCCACCGCATGCAGCGGTGTCCGAAGTCGACGCCGGGGCCGAACATCATCGGGCACGCGCCCGCGATCACGCTAATGTCGTGGTTCCGGCAGAACTCGACCGCTTCAGGCGAGACACTCGATCCCTTCGCCATGCTCCGGTGCATCCACACGCGCGGCACTCCGGCCGCGCTGCAGTCGCGCACGATCCGCTCGGTGGTTTCGGGTCGCGTGATGATCACTACGCCGTCGACCCCGCCCGGGATCGATTGCAGGTCGGGATAACACGGCTCGCCCTCGAAGCGTTGCATTTGCGGATTCACCGCGAAGACATCGTGCCCGGTCTGCTTCAGGCGACGATAGATCAGATTGCCGGCGGGGTGGTGGCGGTTATCGCGCGACACGCCCGCCACCGCGATGCGTTTCTGCGCGAGAAAGTCGTGCACCTTCGTTTCGAGCGTCGTGGTGCTCATGATTTCTCCTGGCGCGCCGCCGCGCAGATTGTCGCGACGTCCTGGTTCGAGAGCCGGGCTTCGGGATAGAACAGCGTGTAGGCACCCCCGGGCATCTTGCCGGCGGACGCGTCCTGGCACGACGCGACCAGCAGCGCGCGCTGCCGCTCGGGCGGATACGCGGCCCACTCCGAGAAGTTCACGGCCGTTCGCCCTTTCCTCACCGTGTACGCCATGACCCAGGACACGGGCGCGATTTGGGTGTAGCGCTGCCACACGGTCCCGTTCGAGTGACAGTCGCCACACGATCGATCGAGAACGGCGACCAGTTCGGTTGCCGTCCCCAGGTGCGCCTGAATCGTGCGGCTGGGATCAGTCGGCGGGTTCGCGCGCGCGGGGCGAACGAGTTGAGCGACGGCGAAGACGAGAACAACGGTGACGGCGACCAGCTTCAGTCGTCTGCTCATGGCTCCTCCAGAGGGATCGGAATCCGGCCACGTCGGACGACACACATCTCGATGCTACTACGGTGCGGTGGGTGAAAGCGACGTGAAGAGTTTCTGAAGAAGTCTCGTTAGGGCGCGCGCACCTCGAGTGCAATGGTCTCACGGAGCTTCTGGAACTCCGCCGCGCCACCGAACCCGAAGATCCGCTCGATGACGCGGCCCCGCCGGTCGAGCAGCACGGAATAGGGCAGCCCGCGGTAATGGTAGAGCTGCTTCATGCGCCCCCTCCCGACGAGGACCGGAAAGGGCGGCTGAAACTCGCGTACGAACGCGAGCATCTTGCCGCGGTCCACGTCGTCCGACACGGCCGCGATCTCGAAGTCCTTGCGGTCGAACTCGCGGTACAGCTTCGCCATGTGCGGGAACTCCTCGCGACAGGGACCGCACCATGAGGCCCAGAAATTCACGAGCGTGACGGTTCCGGCGAACCGAGCGAGCGGAACGGTGTCGCCTTGCAGGTCGGGCAGCGCGAAGCTGGGGGCGAATAGCTCGCGCGCTGGAGCAACGGTGTCGCCAAGCAACGATTGCACGGAGAAGGTCGCGATCTCCCCGTGGTCGCCCACGGCGACGGCGGTCTCCTGCGGCCCGAGACGGCGCGTCGCCAGGATCGCGCCGGACGCCGTGTCGAGCACGTCCACGCGGAGTCCCGTCGCCGCGGAATCATCCGCACCAAGGACGTACAGCCGACCGTCGGGCGGGGGGCCGAGCGACATCGCGAGGTTGACCAACGCCTTCCGCACGTCGATCTCCTTCCCCCGCGACACGAACTCGGGCTCGGTCTCGTTCGCGAACAGGTGACGCCTTGTTACCCATTGGAGCATGCCGCTCGGGTTGTACTTGCGGATCTCGTCCCGCACGAGCGGCGCGAAGTAGACGGAGCCGTCGGCCCCCACGGCCACCGCTCCGGCGTTCACGAGGTGCGTGAGAAACGGAACGGCGGGAATGGCAATGTTCGCCAGCCGTGTCTCCGGACGCCCGAGCGTGTCGAGGATGCGGATGAGAGCGGCCGTATCCGGCTCGGGTGCGAACTGGGGCACGTAGTATGGCGAGCGCACCGCCACGAGCCGGCTTCCGCCAGCGCCGTAGAGTGTCGCGACGTACGGGCTGGGCCACTCGCGCGTGACCCGGCCCGTGGTATCGAACGCCACGCCTTCGCCGGTGCGTTCGGTGACGACGAGCGTGGCGCCGAGTGCCGCAACGGCCACGGGGGTCGCGAGGCGAGGACTGGCGAAGCGCTTCGCGATGTGCAGCCGCTGGTCGAAGGCGACGATCCTGCTATGCTCGGGGTCAGCAGCCCACGAGAGGCCGCCGAGTGTGGCCGCAGGCGAGCGGCCGAAGAACAGGAGCGTGGCGCTGCCGGGCGACGCCGGCGCGGGGGACCGGCAAGCGAAGAGCGCCGCGACTAAAGCCGCGGCGCTCCTCTCCAGGGGCATCAGGTCGCTGCCGCGACCGTCTTGATCTCGATCGTGTGAAGACCGTTCGACATCCGGTGCATCCCCGTTACCTTCACCTTGCCCTCGCTGAACGCTTCGAGCTTTGCGTTCTGGGGATCGCCGGGCTTGGAGCTTACCGCTACATAAATCGTGCCGTCGCTTGACAGGATTCCCAGAGGCACGCCCGCCTTGGCGCAGGCGTTGGCGCACGCCTTGTGGCCCGCGCCCGACGCGCCGTTGGTGACGTAGCAGTTCAAGTCGATCACCTGGCCGGTGATCGTCATCTCCGTGCCGGCGGTCGCTGCATGGGCCTGCGCCGCAAGAGTCGGCGGAATCAGCGCGAGCAGGGCAAGCACGGCCGTCGTGGCCAGCATCCGCTTCAGCATCGGTCCTCCTCCCATTTTCAAGTACCTGAGACACAACGTGATCAGGGACGACGCAGTCGTCCCCCTTATAGCTTACCTGTAGACCCGCGGTTCCAGAAGAAGGTCAAGAAAGCTTACTTGATCGTCGCTCCCGCCAGCTGGGCTACGCCCGCGAGTGTCGTCTGCGCGGCATTCAGCCCCAGGCGGAAATCCTTGTCACTGTAGGTCGCGTACCGGTCCGTGGGCTGATGCCAGTTGGGGTCCCACCCCGCCCCGATCTGTGCGCCGCGCTCGTTCTCCCGCAGGCTGATCGCCGCCACGAGATCCTGAAACGGCCCGGAATCGGTGTTCGTCATGTGGGCGCCCACGCTGGCGGGATAGTCCGTCGCGTACTTCTCGTTCGCCTGCTGAAGAACCCACGCGAGCCGCTGTGCCGCGTCGGCGAATTTCGCGCTCGCCTGGAATTCGATGTTCACGTCGGCTTCGGGCCGCTGCTCGGGACTCAGGCTGCCGTCGGCCCGCGGCATGCCGTGATCGAACAGCATCATGTCGTGCTGAATCATGCCCAGCCATCTGGGCTCGGGATAGCGGCCGGAGCCGGCAGGATCCTCCTTGCCCTGCAGCTGCTGACGTTGCGCGACATACGCGCGCGCGCCGTTCAAGCCCGTCTCCTCGTTATTCCACAAGGCAAAGCGGATCGAGCGCTCGGTCTGCACGTCGGCGCTCGAGAAGATGCGCGCCAGCTCGAGGACGATCGCCGTCCCCGAGCCGTCGTCGTTCGCCGCCTCACCCCAGCCGATGCCGTCCATGTGCGCGCCGATGATGTACATCTCCTCCGGGTGCGTGGCGCCGATCTTGGTGCAGTAGACCTCCTGGCGTGCCCCCGATGTACTCGGCTCGGCGTTCAGCTTGCGCAGCGCCGCGT
>JBLNGI010000014.1:0-24048 GCA_050264615.1 Gemmatimonadota bacterium | reverse complement strand
AGATTCGTCGGCGCTGCGGGTGGAGTAGTGCAGTCCGTGTTCGAAGGCGCTGACTCGCCGCTCGACGCCACAGCGATCACGCGGTAGCACAACTCCGGACTCTCAGCGCTGCGTCCGAAGTCTGACGCGCGCGCGGCGCTGGGAGCGGTCGTGATCAACCTCATCCAGCTCGCGCCATGATCGATTGACCGTTCGAGCCGGAAGCCGGTCTCAATTGTCGTGTTGTCGACCCAAGTGACCTCGACCGTGGTGCTCCCCAGCGGCCGTGCGTCTGTGTTCGATGGCGCCGGGGGGGGCGGCGTCGTGGCACAAGGGGTGTTTGAAAACGCCGAGGAGCCCTTCTTGGAGCCGATCGTGCGGAACGCTCGGATCTTGTAGCAGAACTCGCTGGAGGGTGTGAGCCCGTTGTCGCTGAGGCTTGTGACGCCCGCCGCGGTGGAGGCGAGGATCGAGAACACGCCACTCGCTCCGCTGGTCGAGCGGTGCACCTCAAAGCCACTTTCGTTGGTCGAGTTGTCCCGCCACGAGATGGCGATCTGGAGGTAGGACACCGCGACCGCGTTGGCATTTGACGGCGAGGCTGGCGCGGGTCCGGAGCCGGCAGTCGCCGATGCTTCGATCGAAGGCTGAAATGGCTGTTCACGATCACACGCAAGCAGGGCAGAAAGGAGAACAGCCGTCGCGACTCGGCGGGGCTGGCGTATCGGAAGCATGCTTGTTCCTCCGCAAGAGACTCGAACGGTGTCGGGCTGTGCGGTAGTTTAGAAGCGGCGGTACGCGACGCGGTCAAAAACGGGTCAAGGGAACCGGATGCTGGAACTGAAGACCTTGGGTGGGCTTCGTCTCGAGGCCGACGGCGTTGCCTGCGGCGGCGCCGCCGCGGGGACGAAGAACCTTGCCCTCCTTGCCCTTCTCGTCACGGCAGCGCAAGGGGTGAGCCGTGACAAACTGATCGCCTATCTCTGGCCCGAGACGGACAGCGCGCACGGCCGCCACCTCCTCAAGCAGGCATGCCACGACCTGCGCCGCGAGCTGCGGCAGCCCGAGCTATTTCTTGGCAGGAAGTTCCTCCAGCTGAACCCAGCGGCGATTACAGGCGACGCCCAGCGATTCGAGGCAGCGTTCGGACAGGGCGACCTCGAGCGCGCCGTCACGGCATACGGTGGTCCGTTCCTCGACGGGTTCTATCTCGATGGCTGTGAGGAATTCGAGCGCTGGGTCGAAGCCGAGCGTGAGCGGCGGTCGCGCCAAGCCAGCGTTGCGCTCGAGAGGTTAGCCAAAGCGGCAAGCGCGCGGGCGGATCACACGAGGGCAGCTGAGTGGTGGCGCCGGCTCGCCGAGCTCGATCCACTCAGCGCGAAAGCCACCGTCAGCCGGATGACCGCCCTCGCCGCCGCACGGGAGCGAGCGGAGGCGATGAGAGTCGGAAGGGAATACACCGACTTGGTGCGACGCGAGCTCGACGCTGCCCCCCCGCGGGCCGTCGCGAAGCTGATGGACCAGCTGCGCCAGCAGTCCGACGAGCCCGCAATGCAGCCGGCCCCAGCGCCTGTGCGACAGCTCGCTAATCTCGAACCTCGCGCGGTCGAACACCAAGCCGCGGACGCTCCAAGGCGTGCCCGCTGGAGAAGACAGCCAGTCATTCTCGCCGCCGGAGCCGTCGCCGCGGCGGCTGCGCTCGTGGCGCTTGCGATCGGGAGTGGGTCGGCGCAAAGCGTCATCGCCGTGAGTCCCATACACGACTATTCGGGCTCCGATAGTGCGGCGCTGCTCGGCCCCACCGTGACGGAGATGCTCGTCACCAATCTCGCGCGGGCGCCCGGCGTTCAGGTGATCAGCACCACGCGGTTGAACGAAGTAGTCGATCAAATGGCCGGTGGCGGGGATAACCGAGCCACAATCTCTCGCGCGGCTGTCCGGGCGGGAGCAACCGAGCTCTTGGAAGGGACGCTCCTGCGGCGTCCTGACGGAACGCTCCGACTCGAGCTTCAGCTTGTCGACTTGAGGACCGGCATTGTGCGGCGTGCCTACGTCACCGAGGATAGGGACCCGATCGCTCTAGTCGATCACGTCAGCACGCAACTCACTGAGACCTTGGCTACCCCGACGCAACACTAATCCAGACCGGCCGTCTTGAGGACCTGCTCGAACCGGGGATCCGAGCGCACGAAATCCCAGATCGCACTGCCCAAATTCGGACCCTGGGGAAACTGCCGCTCCTCGACCATGTGTACGACGGCTTCGAGCGTTCGCTCTCGGTCTCCCACGGCGGCGTAGATATACGCGCGAGCCTCCCAGGACACCTTGTGGGCTCGTGTCTCGATCTTGCGAAGCACTGCCAGTGCATCTGCGGTCCTCCCCTCACGGCCGTAGATGACGCCAAACATTGCAGGACCGAAGATGCTCCCCGGCACCGCCGCGCGGTCCCCGAATCGGGTCGGTTCAAGCTGTGCCGCGGTATCCATCTGCGCCGACGCCTCACGATACTTGTCCAGCAGCAGATACGCCCACGCCGCGTGGAAGTGTGCCTGCGCAAAGCCAGGGTCGAGCTCGATCGCTCGAACGTGATACTGGATGGCCTCGTCGTACCGCCTCGCGACCCTCAGCGAAATCCCGTGCAGGTTATTGAGCGGAGCGTTGAGCGGATCAAGCTCGACCCCCAGGCGGCTCTCCCGTATTCCGTCGTCCGCCCGCCCCTTTACTGACAAAGCCCACGTCAGCAATCCACCGTACCATGTGTGCGCCAGGGGATACCGCGGGTTTAGGTTAATGGCACGACGGTAGGCCTCCTCTGAACCACTCCAGTCCCAATCGAACTGCCGCATCCGCGCCAGGCTCGTCCACGCCTCGGCCAACTGATTGTCGAGCTCGACCGCGCGGGACGCGGCCACGCGGGCCCGGCGGTATCCCTCCTCACGCGGGAACGACCGGGTACTCAACATCTGGAGATACACGTCGGCGATCCCGCTGTACGCCAACGCGTAACCCGAGTCCAGCGCGATGGCCCGATGGAAGTAGTCGATTGCCTTCTGAAATCCTTCCCGCGTCCGCTTGTACCAGAAAAACCGACCGTGCAGGTAGAGATCGTACGCCTGCGCGTTGTCCGTGTAGCTTCGCGCAAGCCGGGCGACATTGCCCGTGGCGAGCTTTACTCGGAGCGCGCCGGCGACAGCGCGCGCGATGTCTTCCTGCATCGCGACCGCGTCCACGAGCGGGCGATCGTACTGCTCCGACCAGATCTGGTAGCCGTCGGTCACGTTGACGAGCCTGACGCCGACCCGCAGGCCACCGTTGGTTTTTCGGATACTCCCCTCCAGCACAGTCGCCACGCCTAACTCGGCGCCGATTTTGTCTGGTGTGAGATGCTTACCCTGATATGCGAACGACGAGCCCCGCCCCTGCACGCGGAGCCCGTCGATCTGCGCCAACGCGTTGATCAATTCCTCCGTCATGCCGTCGCTGAAATACTGCTCCGCCGTGTCCCCGCTGAGATTGACAAAGGGGAGGACGGCGACCGACGGCATGTCTGACACACTCGGGGCCGCATCAGCGCGCCAACGCGCCACGGCGACCACACCGAGCAGCACGCCGGCGACGGCGGCGAGCGCCCTCCGAGACCACTTCGCTCGGCCGCCCGCCTGTCGCGCACGCAGGACCACGGCCGTCTCCGGCGACGCGAGCGCCTCGGCGAACTCGGTCGCGGTGCCAAAGCGATCGGACGGCCGTTTGGCAAGCGCCACCACGATCGCTGCTTCCAAGCTTTTGGGAATCTCGGGCCGCAGTCGCCGCGGCGGGGCGACGGGGTCGAGCGCGTGCCGCGCGAGTACCTCCTGTGGCGTCTCGTCGGTGAAGGGAGGCTGGCCCGTGAGCATCTCGTACAGCACGCACGCCAGGCTGTAGACGTCGCTCCGGCCGTCCACCTTGCGGCTCCCGGCTCCCTGCTCCGGGCTCATGTACAGGGGTGTCCCTACGGCGATCCCGGCCTGGCTCACAGTTGGGCTACCGGCTGCCGTGAGCGCTCGCGCCAGTCCGAAGTCCGCGACTACGGCGTGCCCCGCCTCCAGCAGAATGTTTTCGGGCTTGATGTCCCGGTGTACGATCCCGCGCTCATGCGCGTAGGCCAGTGCATCGGCCACCTCGCGAGCGATCTGGAGCGCGTCGCCAAGCGGGAGCTGCGGCTCGCGCTCGAGCCGATGGCGCAGCGTTTCCCCTTCGACGTAGGGCATGACGTAGTAGAGGCAGCCGTTCACCTCTCCGGAATCGTGAAGCGGGAGGACATGCGGGTGGGAGAGTCGGGCAGCGATCTCGATCTCTCGCAGGAACCGTTCAGTGCGGACCGACTGGGCGAGCTCCGGGAGCAGCACCTTGAGCGCGACGTGCCGGCCGTGCTTGCGGTCGTGGGCGAGGTATACGACGGCATTCCCGCCCCGGCCGAGCTCGCGCTCGATGGTGTAGCGATCGGCCAGCGCCGCGGCGAGAGTTTCCAAGGGGGCGAGCACCTGCGTTCCTCAACCGAACCTACGACTCCGTGTGCAGGCGGCAAGGAGGGAGGAGCCTCGCGCCGGCCCTACAGCTACCGATCCGCGTTCCACTGATCTAATGAAGAACGTGGGACTCTCGTGACTAGAGCGGGCGCCGAGGACGACCTGCCAGCGCGATTCGAGGTCCAGGACTTGGTTTCGTCCCGGCAACGGACCCCAAGCGCTAGGCCGCCCCGGCCGTTCAGGAGCCTCCTCAAACAGCTGGAACTTGAGAGGTAACGGTTCGACATCGGAAGCAGCGGCCGAGTGTTGCGCCGAGGTCACGCGCGGATATGTTAGGCAACTGCGAGGTGCGTCGCGTCATGAGAACATGGCTGCGTCGTCCACTGATATTAGCCGCAATCGAGGCCCTCATCGCGGGCGCGTTACCCTCCCGTGGCCACTCCCAGACTGCGGCCATCCGCGGCACTGTCACGAGCGCAGACGGCCAGCCGCTCAACGAGGTCCTCGTGGCGGTGCAGGGAACAGGACTAGCGATCGCGACCAGCGCGAACGGGCGCTACACGTTGGTGCGTGTCCCATCCGGCCTGCACGTCGTCGAGTTCAAGCGTATCGGCTTTAAGCCGTACCGCGTCACGGTTGACGTCACCTCCGGGACAGTCTCCGTCAACGCCGTTCTCGAGCGCCAGCCGGTCGAGCTGGCCGGCATCCTCGTCGAAGGGGTCTCGCGCGCGCCCGATCGCAGGATCGACGCCCCAGCGGCAGTGGATGTCGTGTGGCCGACCACCGTCGAGTCCTTCTCCCTGACCGGGCAAGCGCCTCTCGCGCTCGCCCGCGTGCCGGGGCTCGACCTCCCGCAGAGCGGCCTGAACGATTTCAACGTCAACGCGCGCGGGTTCAATACGACGCTCAACCGCAAGATGCCGGTGTTCATCGATGGGCGCGAGCTGTCCATCGCGCTCACCGGAAACCAGTCGTGGGTCACGTTCCCGGAGGCGATCGAAGACTTGGGGCGCATCGAGGTGATCCGCGGACCGGTGTCGGTGCTGTACGGCCCGAACGCGTTCAACGGAGTCATCAACATCACCACGCCGTCAGCCCGCGAGATTGTGGGCACGAAGCTCACCGTGGGGGGCGGAGATCTCGGTGCCATCCGGGCCGACCTGCGACATGCGGGCGTATCGCTGCACGATCGGCTTGGCTACCGGCTGAGCCTCGGCTACACCCGCAGCGATGATTGGACCAAGTCTCGCACGGCCAAGGACGGGTCGGACTGGAAAGAGGAATACGCGCCCGCCATCTCTACTCCGCCGACATCTCCGGCGCCGGAGAATGTGCCGCTGAACGGACAGACCATGGACTCGGTCACCGGCCGGGCCCTGGGCACGCCCGATCCCCAGGTCAACATCGCCGGGTCAGCGCGGCTCGACTACTATGCTGCTGAGAGCTCGATGGTGACGCTCGAGGGGGGGACGGCGCGCGTGCAGAATTCGGTTGCGATCACGCCTAACGCGCGCAACCAGACGCGCGAGCTCTGGCGCCCCTGGGCTCGGCTCGCGTGGAACACGGGACTGAGCAGCGTCTGGGCCTGGTACACCGGACGGGCAGGAGAGCCCAACGTGCGACTGTCCTCAGGGACGCCGAACTACAACCATGAGAGCATCTTCCACGTAGAGGGGCGCACCAGCGGGCGGTTTGGCAGCTCAGCAGGCCGTGTGGTGCTGGGAGCCTCGTTCCAGAACAACATCGTGAACACCGAAGGGACCACGTTGGGCATCGCAAACGATGATCGCAGCGATCAGTACTACGGCGCTTATGCGCAGGTCGAATACCGCGTTCTCACGAACCTGCGCCTGATCACCGCGCTGCGCTGGGACGACTCGAACCTGTTCCCGGCGCAGCTCACGCCTCGAGCCGCGATCGTGTTCACCCCCCTCCCGGACCACGCGCTACGCCTGAGCGTGAACCGCGCGTTTCTCACGCCGACCCTGGGCTCTCTCTTCATTGCAGCGCCTGCCGGACCCGGCGTTCAGAACCTGACCGCCATAGAAAACCAACTCCGGGCGGATTCCGTTGTCGGCCCGGCCTTGGCCAATGTCCCGACCGGCCAACTGTTCACCAACTCTGCCGCGGTGCCAGATTCCGCATTGGGAAACCCCCACCTCGTGCCACAGACGGTGATGAGCTACGAGGCCGGCTACAAAGGCCAGTTCGGCAGAGGCGTCTTTATCACACTCGACGCTTACGCTGCCTATATCGAGAACCTCCTGACACCGCTTCTTCCGGCAGCCGTGGCGCAGTTGAATCCCGATTATGCCCCGTGGACCGCGCCCCCCGAGGTGCCGGCCGACGTACGGGCGGAGGTTGAGGCTGCGGTCCGGAGTGCGCTCCTCGCCGCTGGCGCCAGCAATTCCAATTACAGACGGGCCGCAAACGGGCTCACGCGCCTCGCTGACGGCACGACCGCCATTGTGCAGTCGTCCGGCAACGTCGCTGCCGTGGAGGAGTGGGGTGTGGAGGCGGGGGCGAATGTGACCCTCACTGACGCCCTCTCCCTCAGCGCCACCTATACCTGGTACAACTACACAACGCATGACAATGTCCCGGGCAACGTGCTGACTGCGAACACTCCGCGGAACAAGGGCACGGTGTCGCTCGCTTACGCGGGGCGTCAAGGAATCGCTGCTGGCGTGGATGCGCGCTTCGTCTCCGGGTACCGCTGGACGCAGGGCGTCTGGGACGGAGATATCCCGGCGAGCCAGACGGTCAACGCGTACGCAGGCTACCGCATCAGTCCGCAGCTCCGCGTCTACGCCAACGGTACGAACATCCTCGATCAGCAGCGCTTTCAATTTTTCGGTGGCTCGGTGCTCGGTCGGCGCGTGCTAGTGGGAATGACGACGACGTTCTGAGGGTACCGCCGGGACTCCAGGTACACCCTTTCCCGTCCCGAACACATCGTTAATCCCAATCGATCTGCCGCGTCTCTCCGCAGCGCGCACATTGCAGCCAACGCTGCTCGCGTTGCACGGGCATCCGCGCTTGACAGGAAGGGCAGACGCCGTAGCTCGATCCCCACGAGAGTGGAAGATCGACTGCATCGTAGGGTCGCGCGACGACGGACCATATTCGCGGACGCAAGACCTCGATCTGCAGCAGCTCGCGTGGCACGCTCATGGAGCGTTGCCCGACCTCGAGGATCGCCGCGTCGGACGTCAGGCGCACGACCTGATACCACGCTCCGCGCCGGATACTGCAGTTGATGTCGCCCTTGACTCGGGCCCACTGGGGAGCCTCCACGAACCCTCCCGCTGCGTAGGGCGCTCGGACAACATGACCCGGCCGACCCGGCGGAGCGGGTGAGGCGGATCACAATCCCGGCAAATGCTTCTTACTGGGACGTTCGCTGCAGGGCGTCGAAGCGCGCTTCGTTAAGCCTGTCAGCGCCCATGGTACTGCCCTCGCGAGGGGGTGGGAAGAGTAGGCCGCCGCCGGCGTCTCCCTGAAGGCCCGTTCGGCACATCGGAACGGGCCTTTGTGCCCCATGGTCTTATTCCGCACCCGTAGCCGCGGCACCTACACTTCCCCCGTCAACGTGCCCGGACCCCTTACGTCTAGCTCAGGAGTACGCTCCATGTCCTCGCGGACGCTCGTCGTCTTGTTGTTCGCCGCCCTCGTCGCCGTGCCTGCCCTCGCCAGCGCGCAGGACCGTCCGGCGGACAACTGGCAGATGGTGCGGGAGAAGCTGCAGGCCGACAAGAAACTCGCCGTGGCGCAGGGGTTGGCGCTCACCCAAGCCGAGTCGACGGCGTTCTGGCCGGTCTACAACAACTACCAGACCGATCAGATCCGCGTCATGGACCGGTTGCTCCAGATCGTCACCGACTACGCCGGCACCTACCAGAATATGACCGACACGACGGCCCGGCGGCTGCTCGAGTCGACGATCACGATCTATCGCGACCGCCAGGCGATGATGGAATCGTATCTGCCCAAATTCCGCGCCGTGTTGCCCGAGCGGAAAGTGGCCCGCTATTACCAGATCGAGCAGAAGATCCGCGCGATGCTCGACTGCGAGCTGGCATCTCAGATTCCGCTGATACGGTAGAATCCTGACCCGATGAGTACCAGTGAGCTGACGCGCTCAGCCGCGGCCTGGCGGGCGGTCCTGAAGCCCTCGATCAACTGGCTGCTCGCCTTCATTCCGATCACCCTCGCGCTCGAACGCGCCCACGCCGCGCCGCCGCTCGTGTTCTTTTCGGCGGCGCTCGCCATCATCCCGATCGCCAGCCTGATCGTCCATGCGACCGAACAGATCGCGACCCGCACCGGCGACGCGGTGGGCGGCCTGCTCAACGCCACGTTCGGGAATGCGCCGGAGCTGATCATCGCGACGGTCGCGCTGCGCGCCGGACTGATGGATCTCGTGCGGGCATCGATCATCGGTGCGATCCTCGCGAATCTGCTGCTGGCCCTCGGCGTCGCCATGTTTCTCGGCGGCTTGCGCCACCGCGATCAGGTTTTCAACGCCGGTGCTTCGCGGGTCTACAGCTCGATGATGTTGCTCGCCGTGATCACGCTGATCGTGCCGGGGGCGTTCGAGGGATCGTTTTCCGACGCGCAATTCAATCCTCAGGTCCTGAGCCTGAACACGGCGATGGCGGTCCTGCTCCTCGTCACATATGGTCTCTACTTGCTGTTCATGCTGAAAACGCACCCGCAGCTCTTCAAGAGCGCCGAGGGAGCCAAGGCCGAACACCATGAGGGGCCGGCCTGGGGACTGCCGCGCGCCATCGGAAGTCTGGTGGGCGCGTCCGTGCTCGCGGCCTGGATGAGTGAAATCCTCGTGGGTGCCGCAGAGGGTACCGGGAAAGCGCTCGGCATGTCGCAGGCGTTCATCGGCTTGGTGCTGGTGGCGGTCGTGGGCGGGGCGGCGGAGAGCCTGTCCGCCATCGTCGCGGGGCGAAAGAACAAGATGGATCTGTCGATCGGCATTGCCTTGGGGAGCTCGATCCAGATCGCGCTGTTCGTCGCGCCCGTGCTGGTCCTGCTGAGCTGGCTGATCGCGCCCCAGCCGCTCACGCTCGCGTTTCATCGCGCCGAGCTGGGAGCGCTCCTGCTGACCGTGCTGATCGGAACCGTGGTGGCGGGCGACGGACGCTCGAACTGGTACCGGGGCGTCCAGCTGATCGTCGTCTATCTCGCCATTGCGCTGCTGTCGTACTTCGTGCCGCAGGCCGGCTGATGGCGCGCGCCGCCCCTCCAGTCTCGCAGGGGGAACGCGGGCACGTGCTGCAACCGGGCGAGCGCATTGCGGAAGTGCTGTTTGGCCTGATCATGGTGCTCAGCTTTACCGGCTCGCTCAGTGTGGCGGACGCGGGGCGTGATGACGTCCGCATGATGTTGATCGGCGCCCTGGGGTGCAACATTGCCTGGGGCATCATCGACGGAATCCTCTATCTCATGGATTGCCTGAGCGAGCGGGGACGGGACCTTCGCGCGTTGCGGGCCGCGCGCAACGCCGCAGCGCCTGAGGAGGCGCATCGCGTCATTGCCGAGGCGCTGCCGCCCATGGTGGCGGCCACGCTCGGTCCCGCAGAGTATGAGATGGTGCGCCAGAAACTGCTGCGAGTGCCTGAGCCGCCGTCGCGCCCGTGGTTGTCCAAGGCCGACTGGCTGGGCGGACTCGCGGTGTTCCTGTGGGTGTTCGCAACCACGTTCCCGGTGTCGATCCCGTTCATTTTCATGAGCGACGTGGCGCGGGCCATGCGCGTATCGAACGGCATCGCGGTGGGGTTGCTGGTGATCATGGGCTACGCGTATGGGCGGATCACGAACTATCACCCATGGCTGACCAGCTTGGCGATGGTCGTACTCGGCGCCGCGCTGGTCGCCGCGACCATCGCGCTCGGCGGTTGAAATAAAGGAGTTCTGAATGAGCGTCAGTTCGGACGTCGACCGGCTCACCGGCGCAGTGACGAACCGCCAAGCCGCCGTGCTGCGGCTGTTCGTCGCGGCCGCCTGCTTCGTCATCATCGTCGCCGGACTCAAAGTCGCGGCGCCGATCGTCAGCGTGGTGCTGCTCGGGCTGCTCGTCGCGCAGAGTCTGAGCAATGTCCCGATGTGGCTGATGAAAAGAGGCCTGAAGCCGGGCCTGAGCGTGCTGCTGTCCATTCTGCTCGTGCTCGTGGGCGGGCTTCTGCTCGTACTGATGTTCAGCATTTCGACCGCGCGGCTGGCGGACAACCTGCCCACATACCAGGCCCGGCTGTCGACGCTGCGCGACAGCGTCATGGCGTTTCTCGGAGGCCGCGGCATCGACATATCCCAAATCGCGGCGTTTCAGCCGCTCGACCCCAATCGCGCCCTCGCCGCCGCCCGCGTGTTCCTGGGGGGTCTTGCCTCCGCGCTGGGCACCTCCGTCCTGATCATCCTGATTGCCGCGGTGGTGCTCTACGAGATCACCGAGGTGCGCGTGCTCCGGCAGCAGGGTAAACAGCCGACGACGCTGGCGGCGCGTTTCGATGAGGTGACGGGCGAATCGCGCCAGTACATCGCGTTGACCGGCCTCGCCGGCCTCATTCAAGCGCTGGCCAATCTCGGAATCCTGCTCGTGGCCGGCGTCGATGCCCCCATCACCTGGGCCGTGCTCTTCTTCTTCCTCAATTTCATTCCGGGGGTCGGCTTTCTGTTCGCGCTCGTTCCACCAGCACTGCTCGCGCTGCTGGAGAGCGGTTGGCAGAGCGCGCTGATCGTGGTCCTGGGCTGGTGGTTCGTCAATCTGATCGGCGACAATGTGATCAAGCCCCGTTTCTTCGTGAAGGGGCTCGACATCTCGTTCACGAACATCGTGTTCTCGGTCGTGTTCTGGAGCTTCGTCTTGGGGCCCGCCGGCGCGATTCTCGCGCTGCCGATCGCGCTCTCGTTGCGCCGCGTGGCCGCGTCGTTCCCCGGAGCGGCGAGCGCCTAGCCATCCGTCCGGTCCTAGAGCAGGATCCCGAAGAGCAGCTTTGCGACTTCTCCGATCGGCATCATGGTCAGCGCCAGAGGGGCGATCGGGGCGAGCGTCGCGCCGGCCAACTGCATCACCGCCTGACGTGTGATCGGGATGATGCGCATCTGCTTCACGAAGCCGTAGGCATTCCCGAGGTCAGCCAGCGACTGAATGTCTGGGGTGCCGAGCAGCGGTTCCCGCGGCGGCGCGTCGGTGTGCACCCATTTCTCGTCGAACTCGCGCGCATAGCGTGCGGCGAGCGGCCCATAGTCGCGCTCGCCCTGGCGGGACGCTTGCGCGAGCTGCGCGGAGAAGAACAGGAACGGCGATAGAAACAACAGCAACACCCACACGATCGCCGCGACGATGAGGAACTTGAAGTCGAGCAGCGCGGCCCCCTGCAGGAAGATCCGACTGGCAATCCAACCCGAGACGAATGCACCGTGCGCGACGCCCAGCGCGGAAAACGCCGCAATAGCGCTGGCGAGGAACCCCAATCCGCCGAGGCGGTCCGGATGCGTGGGGACGAGATGTAGATTGATTCGCGAGACCTGCCACAGAAAGCGCCCCCAGATGAACAGCCGGTAATACCAGCGGAGCAGCAGAAACTGCGTGAGCGGCAGCGTGAACGCGACATACCAGTAGCCGGCCGGAGAAAGCATCCTGCCATCCCCACTCGGCGTGGCATACCAGGTGGCCACATCGAGTGCCGAATACTGGCGCCACACGAGTGCCAGCCACACATACACGAGCGCGATCATCGCCAGCTCCGCGACGACGGAATTGCGCAGTCGCATCGCCGAGGCGAGCGCGGCCTCGAACTGCGGCCGAGCCTCCGACCGAATCAGTCCGCGTTGCAGAAACTGGCTGGCCACCGGTCGCAAACGCTGATGGACGATGAGTTCGGCGCCGACCAGCAGCGGCAGGAACAACAGGATGCGAGCCTGCGCCTCGATGTCGTACAGGAATGGGACCACGACCTTCGTTCCCAGCGCGAGCCCCTGGATGGTGGTGAGGATCAGGAGCGGCACCCAGTTGAGCGCCACCACGGCGATCACGCGCTGCATCATGAGCTCGAGCGCATCTCCGGCCAGATGCGCTTTGCGGAACAGCTGAAACAGCGGTCCGCCGAGGACGACTGAGAAGTCCTGCGGGTCGGCGCCGATCGCCCTAGCGTCCATTGCGGGCTCCCGCGAGCGCGCCGAGGCAGACAGCCAGCAAGCCCGCGCTCACCTCGCGCATCACTTTGCGCATTTCGGGATACGGCGGGTGAAACGGCGTGGAGGCGTGGCTCCGCCCCCACTCCACGGTCAGCGGAATGATCTTCCCCTTTTGGGGATCGACGAAATGGCGGCTGTAGGCGTAGTCGTCGGTCGCGCCCGCGGTCGGATACAGGCCCACGCTTGGCTTCACGTGATACTTCCGTCCCCGCACGAGCTTGATCGCGCCCGCCATGCGACGCGCGACGTCCAGCGCCTCCTGCTTATCGCGCGACGGGAAGTACTCGCGATAGACGTCGTCGAAGAGCCGGCCGCGCTTTCCATCGTATGCGCGGTTCCGAAAGTTCATTTGGGGATCCCTGGACTGGGTGTCATCGCTGCCCCAACTATGCAGGATGGACTCGCCGTAGCTGTGCAGATCGACCATGTAGCGGATGTTCGGGAAGCGATCGAGCAGCCAGATTACGTTTCTAGTCTCAGGCTCGGACGCTGCACGCGGGCCGATGTAGCACTCGTAATCTCCGGGGCTGGTCGAGCCAGTCTCGACGCCCGGTGCGAAGTAGCGCGGGAAGCGCCAGAGGAAGGGAAAATTCCGGTTGATGTCTACGCCGACCGAGCGCGGGCGGCCGCGAGGCCCCGGGCGGCGGTTCTTCCGCCACATCGCCGAGCGCGACATGCTGAAATGCCGCCCGTCGGGGTTCACCTGCGGCAGCACGACGATGTCCATCGTGTCCACGAGCTTGCGCACCTGCGCCGCACTCACCGCGCGGCGACCCAGCCGGAAGCCATGGCCGTCCCGGTACGCCCGGAGCAGCCGCGCGGCGAAGTAGATCAGAATGTCGGGACCGCCCCACTCGCGGCCGTGCACGCCGCCGAGGAAGCAGACGGCGGGTCTCGATTTGCCCTTGCCCGCGCCGATGCGGAACGCGTGGACACGGCGCTTTTCCCAGGTGAGATGAGGCAGGGGGATGCGCTCGAAGGATCCGGGATGATTCTTGGCGCCGAGCACCATGGCCTGCTCGACTTCGTCGGTGGTGAGATAGCCGCCGCCCCACACGACATCGCCGTAACGGCCTTCCTTCACCCGGCGCGCGAGGCCTTTGCGGCCTTCCTTTTGACGCGAGCGGTCGTGGGCATCGACCTGCTCGAGCCGAGTGACCCCGTATCCCGTCCGCTTCAGCCACTCGATCTTGTCGCCGCGGATGTAGCCGTCGACCACGGCGCCGCGCTTGTCCTCGCGAAATCCCGTGACGACGATGCGCAGCTTGGGGCCGAGCGCGGCGAGATGGCGGCGATCCCGCCCGGTGATTTCTACGTGATAGATCGCCGTGCGCTCAGCCTTTCTTCAGGCACTGGACGTAGTAGACGCCGTCGCGATTCTCCACGCCATGCGTATCGTGCCCGAATCCCGGGAAGCGCGCGTCCCACGCCGCGAGTGCCTTGAGATAGCCGAGGTAGGGACCATCGGCCGCGCCCGTGGCCTCGCCTGGCATCAGCATCGGAATCCCGGGCGGATAAGGCACCACGCTCGTCGCGAGCACGCGATTGGCCAGTTTGTCGAGCGGCACGTGCTCGATCTCGTCCTTCACGAGATACTGGTACGCGGCGTTAGGCGACATCTCCATCTTGGGCAGCGTCGAAAACGCTTCGGACAACCAGTGCGTTTGCCTGCTGTCCTTGAGCTGAGCGAACATCTGGTCCGCGAGATCGCGCAGCCCGATGCCGCCGTAGGCAGGGGGGTAGGCGCTCGCGAGATCCGGCATCACCTCGGACAGCGGGCCATTGCGGTCAAAGTCGCGCTTGAAGTCGAGCAGCGCATTCAGCAGCGTGCCCCATTTGCCCTTGGTGATCCCGATCGAGAACAGCAACAGGATCGTGAAGTCCGTAGTCTTCTCGACTTCCACCCCGCGGCGGTGCAGGTAGGCCGTCACGAGCGTCGCGGGAATGCCTTTCTTGTCGAGGCCGCTCTCGGTCATCCCCGGGGTCACGATCGACACCTTGATCGGGTCCAGCATGCAGTAGTCGTCTTCGATGTTCCCGAAGCCGTGCCACTCATCCCCCGGATGCAGCACCCAGGCGTCGGGCTCGCTCGCGAGGAACTCGGGAGACGCATCCGCGAATGCTACCGCCTTGCCGTTCTTTCCCTGCTTCACCTGGTCCGGATTCCAGGTGTTGAAGAACCAGTCCTTTTTGGCGGCGAACTCGCGGTGCACGCGACCCATCGTCTGCCGGAACGCCACCGCTTCCTGGATCGACTCGGCGGTGATCGCGATGCCGCCAGGACCATCCATCATCGCCGCCGTGACGTCATTCGAAACGATGATCGGATAGAACGGCGAGGTCGACGCGTGCAGCATGTACGACTCGTTGAAGCGCGCGTGCGGAATCGGCTGGCGTCCGTCCCGGATGTGCAGGAACGAAGCCTGTGACAGGGCGGCCAGCAGTTTGTGCGTGGAATGCGTCGCGAAAATCGTGGGGCCCGTGGTGTAGTCCTTGGGATCCCCGTACATCGCGTGCCGGTCCTTGTACAGCGGATTGAACCGCGCATACGCGTACCACGCTTCGTCGAAATGAATACGGTCGACGCTCGGATCGAGCAGCTCAGTCACGCGGCGCGCGTTGTAGCACAGCCCGTCGTAGGTGGAGTTGGTGACGATCGAGTGCACCGGCCGGGTGTCGATCCCCTTGGTGACGAGCGGGTTCGCCTTGATCGCCGCCTTGATCGCCTCCGGCTTCAGGCGCTCGGGAAGAATGGGGCCGATGATGCCGTAGCGATTGCGCACGGGCACGAGATAGGTGGGGATCGCCCCCGTCATCACCAGGCTGTGCTCGATCGACTTGTGGCAGTTGCGGTCGCACAACGCGATCTGGTCGCGCGCCACGGCCGCCATGAAGATGACCCGGTTGGACATGGACGTGCCGTTCGTGACCGAGTACGTCCGGTGCGCACCGAACACGCGCGCCGCGTACCGCTCGTGGGCGCCCATGGGGCCCGTGTGATCGAGCAGGGAGCCGAGCGCGCCGACACTGATCGAGAGATCCGACCGCAGCAGGTTTTCGCCGTAGTAGTCGAAGAACATGCGCCCCACGGGGGACTTGAGGAACGCGGTGCCGCCCGTGTGGCCGGGGGTGTGCCAGGAATACTCGTATTCCTGGCTGAACTTCATGACGGCCGCCGCAAGCGGTGGCATCATGACTTCGATGTAGCGGCGCATGGCGGCGACCACCCGTCCGCCCACGAACGCCGCCGTATCCTCCAGCGTCCAGACGTATTCGTCGACCATCTGCATGACGTCGATCGGGATCGACGACGCCTCGCCCTGTTCCGCCATCAGGAAAACCGGAATCTTGTCGTTGCGCGCCCGGACAAACTCGAGCAGCGCGCGCGCCTTGTCGTGCGCACGCTCGCCGTTCGAGCCCAGCGACCAGTCGAGCAGCAGGGCGTGAATCGCCGAGTCTGACGCGACCACGGACATGCCGTCTTCAGCGGACGGCGCCTCCACCACATCGATGGCTCGTCCCTGGAGCTCCTGCACGAGCGTCCTGGCCGCGTGGCCCTCCGCCGTGGGAGCCGGCAACTCATCGTCCACCATCAGCGCCCGCAGCCGGATGCGTTTGATGCTTCGCTCGATCATGTCGTCAATCCCTTGCGCGCGGCGTCACTCGGGCCGCGTGTTCCAGCGGTAGAAGGTCACGACGTCGGCGGTCGGCTCGCCGAACGACTGTGCGTACAGCGTCCGAAACTCCGGCGTGGGAAAGAGCCGGCTGAGCGTGTGATCCACGAGCGCGCGAAACGCCTCGTCTCCACGGGGCAGGGGCAGGGCGAACGCTTCGTAGGTGAACAAGCGGTCCAGCACCTCGAGCTTCGATCCGGACGAGTTGTGCGCGACGGCATCGAGCAGCACGGCCCGGTCGGCGAACAGCACGCTCGCCCGTCGCTCCAGCACCGCCGCGATGCCGGCGTCGTAGGTCGTCACCGGCGCAACCTTCGATGAGAGCTTGAACTCGTTCAGCTTCCCACCCAGCCACGTCTCGGCCGTGGTGCCCGTGATCACCGCGAACGTCTGCGGCTGCAGGAGCTGGCCTGCCGATGCGCGCCAGGTCGGGTTGGACGGGGGCTTCTGGTTCAGGATCTCGCTGAGGCGTTCCGGCGCGTCCTTGCGAAGCAGCGCGCCGATGCCTCCCGGGAACACCGGCAGCGAGAAGGCCACGTCCGCTCGGCGGCCCCACGTATCGCTGTCTGCGCCACAGAATGCTTCGACCTTGCCTGTGCTCACCGCGGTGAACCGGTCCGCGGCGCCGACCGCAACCCACTCGACGTTCAACGTCGGCAGCGCCAACTCGCCCCTCACCGCGTCAGCGACTTTCTTGCACAACTCGACGGAAAACCCGGCGGCGTTTCCGGACTGATCGCGGTAGGAAAACGGACGCGCGTCGGCTTGATAGCCGAACCGGATCCGGCCGCTCTGCTTGATCCGTGCAAGCGTCGGCGATGCGGCGGCTCCGCTCTTCTGGGTGGCCGCCGGCGTGGCAGTCGCGGCGATCGCGAGGCAGGCGATGGCGCAGGCCGCGGTTCTGATGCTTGGATACATGACTGCTCTCCTTTCCACGGGTGCGGTCGCCCTCAGGCGCGAGCCGATGCGTTGGGTGTCGGACTCGTGCGCTGTCCGGTGAAGCGGTATGCGATGAACCCCCAAAGCAGATAGGTGACGGATGCCACGAGCATACCGCCCATGACCGCCTCGAACCCCGAGGCGTAGAGCGCGTACGTGCTGTAGAGTATCGCGATCGTCGCGATGATCGAGTTGCGTCGATACACGTTCGGCGGGGCGTTGGCCGATTTCATCATCACGCCCAGAGCGGACAGCGCGATGATGTAGGGAATCACGTTGGTGACGACCGCCAGGTTCACCAGTTTGCCGAACTGCTTGCTGAGGTTGGGCGAGATCGTGGAGAGCGCCAGCAGTGTCTGGACCACGCCCAGCACGAGCATGCCGACGATTGGTGCTCCCGCCGCATTGATCTTCGAAAACAGCTTCGGGAACATGCGCTCGTCCGCGGCCGCCTTGCCGGTGGACGCGATGGTGAACTGCCAGCCGAGCAGCGAGCCCAGGCACGCCAGTACCGCCAGCCCCATGACAATGCGGCCGACGGTCGGGTTGAACATGTGGGCATAGGCGGTGCCGAACGGGCCGTTGGACTGCGCCAGCTCGTCGTTCGGTACGATGCCCTGAATCACCGCCGTCGAGAGGATGTAGATGACGCCGGCGCCCAACGTGCCGAACAGGCACGCGAGCGGCACGTCCCGCTTCGGATTCTCCACGGCCGCGGAGTTCTGGGCCGCGGACTCCATCCCGAGAAACGCCCACAGGGTAAGCGAAATGCTCGATCCGATCCCTGCGCCCAGGCTCAGTCCCTGGGGATTCCACGCCGCCGAGAACGTGGCGCCGCTGAACCAGAACCAGCCGATGATCGAGAGCAGCCCGACCGGGAGAATGACGCCCCAGACCGTGATGGAGCCGATCTTCCCGGTGACCGCGGGACCGCCGAAGTTGGCGACGGTGGTGAGCCAGAGCAGCACAATCACCCCGAGACAGGTGGCGATCGGCGCCGAGGACAGCCAGGGCACGAACGCGGAGAGGTAGCCGACCGCGGAAATCGCGATCGCGACGTTCCCAATGGCGAGGGACAGGAAATAGAGGAAGAAGACGAGGAAGTAGCCGTCCTTCCCGTACGCGTCCTCCGCGTACGCCGACATTCCTCCCGGGCGTTGGTTGAAGATGCCCGCCTGGGCGAAACCGTACGCGATGGCCATCGAGCCGACCGCCGTCACGCCCCAGGACAGCAGCGAAATCGCGCCGACCTGCGCCATGTTGGTCGGCAGCATGATGATGCCGGAGCCCATCATGTTCACGGCCACGATGAACGTGAGCTGGACGAGAGACATCTTCTTCGCTGATGTCGCCACGGTCTCCTCCGCCTTATCGAGTCACGCAGTAGATGTGGTAAGTACCACCGTGCTCCTCAGTGCCTTCGACTTCCTTGGCGAATCCGGGGAACTTCTCGCCCCACTGCTGCACCGCGCGCAAATAGGTGAGCCACGGACCATCTGCCGGGCCGATGTTTTCGCCCGGCATCACGATCGGAATGCCCGGAGGGTACGGGATGACGCCGACGCCCACGACCCGGTTCGCGATCTTGTCGAGCGGCACCTTCTCGGCCTTGCCTGCCATCAGGAGCTGGAACGCGCGGCGAGGGGTCATCTCGGGTGTGGGCAGTGTCGCATACGCTTGCGCCTGCCAGTAGCCTTGCCGCCCTTCCTTCATATAGGCCCACATCTCGTCGCCCAGATCCCGGAGCCCCATGCCGGCGTAGCGCTCGGGGCCCGCGGCGGCAACGCCCGGCACGACTTCGCTGAGCGGCGCATTGCGGTCATAGTCCGCTTTGAAGTCGAGCAACGTGTTGAGCAGGGTGCCCCATTTCCCCTTCGTGATGCCGACAGAAAAGAGGAAGAGCACCATGTGGTCGGTGGTGCGGGACGGCACGATCCCGTGCCGAGCCAGGTAGGCGGTGACGATGTCCGCCGGGATGCCCTTGGCGGCGAATGTGCCGTCGTCTTTCATGCCCGGACACACGATCCCGAACTTGATCGGGTCCAGCATGCACCAGTTCTCCGCGATGTCGTCGAAGCCGTGCCACTTCTCGCCCGGTTGCAGGACCCAGCATGAGGGGTCGGTCCCGAGCCGTTCGGGAGACACTTCGTGGAAGGGCACACGCTTGCCGGTCTTCGCGTCTTTGATCTCGGGCGCGTTCCACGGGGCGAAGAACCACTCCTGCTTCGCGGCGAGCTCCATGTGCACGCGGGCCACAGCCAGCCGGCACGCGACGGCTTCGTTGATCACCTCCTGCGTCAGGGTCTGACCCGCGGGGCCATCCATCATGGCGGCGGCGACTTCGTTCGAGGCGATCAGGGCGTACAGCGGCGACGTGCTGGCCTGCCCGGCGTAGGCCTCGTTGAACCGGCCGTGGTCGATTGCGCCGCGGCCGTCGCGGATGTGGATGTAGGAGGTCTGCGAGAGCGCGGCGAGCAGCTTGTGCGTCGAGTGCGTCGCGAAGACCGTCGGGCCGTCCTTCGGATGCTCGGCGGGGTTGCCGCGCATCGCGTGGCGATCCTTGTACATCGGGTTGAACCGCGCGTAGCCGTACCACGCCTCGTCGAAATGGATGCGATCCACGCTCTTCGCCAGGCGCTGCTGCGCATCGACCGCGTTGTAGCACATCCCGTCGTAGGTGCAGTTCGTCACCACCGCGTACACCGGCCGCTTCGCCGAGGCCTGCTTGGCGAGCGGGTTCTGCGCGATGCTCGCGGCGATTGCCTTGGGCTCGAGGCGTGACGGCGGGATCAGCCCGATGATGCCGTAGCGGTTGCGCGTGGGGAGCAGGAACACGGGAATGCCACCGCTGATCGCGAGGCCCTGCTCGATGGACTTGTGGCAATTGCGGTCGCACAGCGCGATCTCGCCGTCGCCGACGCAGGCGCTCATGATCGCGCGGTTCGATCCCGACGTGCCGTTCAGGACCGAATAGGACCGGTGCGCGCCGAACACGCGCGCGGCGTAGCGCTCGCTCGCCCCGATGGGGCCCAGGTGCCCGAGCAGGGAACCCAGCGCCGCGCGCTCGATCCCCATGTCGGTGCGGAACAGGTTTTCGCCGTAGTAGTCGAAGAAGGCACGGCCGATCGGGGACTTGAGAAACGCAACGCCCCCCTGGTGACCGGGCGCGGCCCACGAGTACTCGCGGTCCCGGTCGTAGCGCGCGAGCGCTGCGGCAAACGGCGGGAGCAGACCCTGGATGTAGCGCTCGATCGCGGCGGTGGCACGGCCGCCGATGAACGCCGCGGTGTCTTCCAGGATCCAGATGAATTCGTCGACCAGCGTGGCGACTTCGATGCTCACCGTCCCCGTAATGCTGCGATCCGCCATCAGGAACACGGGGACTTTGGCATTGCGCGCCCGCAGGGTGCGGAGCAGCTCAGTCGCTTCCTTGTGGTCGCGCCCCCGCCCGACGCCGTTTTCCTTGCCCATGGTCCAGCTGAGGAAGATGCCGTGCAGCGCCGAATCGGAGACCACGCGCGCGAGGCCATCGGCGAGCGACAGCGCTACGACGACGTCGATCCCGCGCTCGCGCAGCTCGTCGGCCAAGGCGCGCACCGAGCGGCCGCCCGCCGTGTTCGCCCCGTTGAGCTTGTCATCGATGATCAACACCCGCCGGGTGAGCGGGCGGGCGGTGCCGCTGGTGATCACGGGCGACGCGCTCTAGTACGCGTACGCGACATAGACCATTCCATACGTGAAGGTGGACGTGCGTCCAAAGCCCTGCTCGGCGGCTTCCTTCGGTTCCGCGAGGGCCGCGACGAAGCTCACGATGAAGTTGCTGTTGACCTTCCAGTCGGCGTACGCATCGAGCTCCATCGCGATGTGATTGGACGTCACCCCTGGCCCGAAGGACGCCGGCTGATCGACGCGGAAGTCGTAGGCGAACAGACCGGCGCTCACCGCCTCGCTCGGCGTCACGTGGACGCGAAGCTGATGCGAGATGAGGTTCGAGTTCGAAAGGAAGTACTCGCCGCCGATCTCTCCCTGCCACCAGGTGCCCCAGTCGTAAAACCCTGGGAGCAGCATGTCGAACGACTCGTCCGGCGTCGTCGTGGGGTCGTCGCCTTGAAAGAACGCGTACCGGTACGAGAGCTTGGGCTTCCACGGCGACTTCGATAGCTCGTAGGCGCCCATGATATTCCAGGCGGTCGCGTCTCTCAGATCGCCATTCTGTTCGAGCGCGTACTCGGCCTCGAACGAGAGACCCGGCAGTTTGCGCAGGGGCGCGGTGTAGGCGCGGAGGTTGAAGACGTTCATGCCGTCCCGCTGCGGGAGCGAGTCGGACATGAAGCTCATGAAGGTCGCGCCGAGGGTCGTCGCGCTCCCCAACGCCCGCTCGTAGTTCCCACCCGCCACGCGCGTGCCGGTCTCGGATTCGGGCACCTCGTTGCGGTCCAGGTAGAAGCCTTCGAGCGTGTTCGACTTCGCGTGGAACCGCGCGATCCCGGCGAATCCCCATGCCTTGCGCGCGTTGCTCCAGAAGCCGCCGCGGGTCCCGCCCTCGCCGCCGCCATCCCACAGCAGCAGGCCGTGGCCGATCCGGTACTGCGCGCGGCCCACGGTCAGCTCGAGCGCATCCTCGCCGGCGCCCAGGGCAGTGCCGGACCGCCAGCCGACGTACAAGTCTTCAATCATGAACGACGACGCTTCAGATCCGACCAGCGGTGGGGGCGCCGCATAGGTCCGTTCGCCCACGCCACTGACCTTGCCGAAGAACGATCCCTTGCCGGCGCGGACGGTCCCGGAGATGGCGGGCTTTGCGTAGCTCTCGAACCAGTTGTCGCTGAGGTCGCCGGAGGGATCGGGTTTGACGTCGGTATAGAGGGAGTTACCGAATCCGAACGCGCCGATCCCGGCATCGAGGTTGAATGTCCACTGAACTTTTTTCGGCAGGCCCGTCGGCCGCTCTTCTTTCGCCTGAGCGAGCGCCTGACTCGACAGCGCCAGGAGGATGAGGCCAAGCGAGGTGCTCAAACGCATAGAGACTCCCCCGGGTCGTGTGGAAGAACGGCTCAAGGCGAAAGTGTGCCGGGTTGCCTCAGGGGCCAGTATTGGACCTTTGTTCTATTCCATCTCCTTATACCGCAAGTCACATTGCCATTCGGGATCCACCTTCAATCGAACGGGGGAGCAACTGCCATGGCCGGGATGCACCGGGCTACTCTCGTCGGCTGCGCAGTCGCGCTCCTCGTCGCCGGGTGCGGGGGTGATGGTGCCAAGGCTGCGTCGGGCGCCGTCGTCGACGTCGTCGTCGCGCCGGTCCAGGTGCGCGACGTTCCCATCGTCGTGGAATGGGCGGCACAAACGTTCGGCGCGAACGACATCGAGATTCGCGCGCGCGTGAAGGGATTCCTGACCAGCAAGGCGTACAAAGAGGGATCGCTGGTGAAGCGCGGCGATCTCCTGTTCCAAATCGATCCGTCGGAGTATCAGGCCGCCGTGGCGCAGGCGCGCGCCACCATGAACGAGGCCCAGGCGAATCTCTCGAAGGCGAACACCGACGTCGCGCGGCTGCGGCCGCTCGCCGAGCGCAACGCCGTGAGCCGTCAGGATCTCGATCACGCGGTCGCCGCGCAGTCGGCCGCCGAAAGCCAGGTCGCCGCCGCGCGCGCGGCCATGAATACGGCGCAGCTAAACCTCAGCTACACGAAAATCACCAGTCCCATCACCGGTCTGGCGGGCGTCTCGCAAGCGGATGTCGGATCGCTCGTCGGCAGTCCCGGCCCGACGTTGCTCACCGTCGTCTCACAGGTCGACACGGTCAAGGTGAAGTTCCGGATCTCGGAGCAGGAGTACCTGATGCTCCGGCGCGCGCTGGGCGACTCGGTGAGCACGGCCGTGCGGCGTCCCGCGCGGCTCGAGCTGGTGTTGTCCGACGGCTCGGTGTACAACCAGAAGGGCCAGGTCGTCACGGTGGATCGCAACATCGATCCCGCCACCGGCACACTCGGCATCGAAGCGCTGTTTCCCAATCCCACCGGGCTGCTGCGCCCGGGGCAATTCGGCCGCGTGCGCGCGCCGGTCACCACGCGCACCAACGCGATCCTCGTGCCGCAACGAGCCGTCCGTGAGATGCAGGGCACGTTCAGCGTAGGTGTCTTGAAGCCCGACAGTACGGTGGAGATCCGGCCCGTCAAAGCGGGCGCGCGGGTGGGCAGCGACTGGGTGGTGGATACGGGGCTCGTCGCCGGTACGGTGATCGTCGTCGAGGGCATGCAGAAGGTGCGGCCCGGCGTGAAGGTGCGGGCCACACAGGCCCCCCCCGCTCCGGACAGCGCGCGCGTCGCACCCGTGTCCGACACCTCAAAACGGCCCTGATCGATGGCTGATTTCTTCATTCGACGACCGACGGTCGCCATCGTGATCGCGATCGTGACCGTGCTGCTGGGCCTCGCAACGCTCCAGAAGCTGCCCATCGAGCAGTACCCCAGCCTTGCCCTGCCGACCATCCGAGTAGAGACGACGTACCCCGGCGCCTCCGCCGAGGTGGTCGAGCAATCGGTCGCGACGCCGATCGAGCAGCAGGTCAACGGCGTCGACAACATGATCTACATGAAGTCGCTCAACACGAGCGACGGCCGCATGCTGCTCGACGTGTCGTTCGAAGTCGAGATGAACCGCGACATGGCCAACGTGCTGACCCAGAACCGGGTCTCCCAGTCCCAGTCGCGGCTCCCGCAGGAGGTGACGCAGCAGGG
>JBLNGI010000013.1:0-3717 GCA_050264615.1 Gemmatimonadota bacterium | reverse complement strand
AGTTGGCCTTGACGACAAACCCGCCGAAGTCCGGAATCGCGCGATAGATCTCGTCGGCCTTCGCCGCCCACCAGGCGCGGACGCGCGCGTCCAGCGGATCGGCCGTGGTCAGTCCTCCGATTTCGATCGGGGCGCTGAAGCGGGCGGTCAGATAGACCTTGATGCCGTACGGGCGGAAGACACCAGCCAGAACTGCGACCTTGGCGAGATGCGCCGGGGTGAGGACAGCCGAGTTGGCGTTCACGTTCGTGAGGACCGCGCCGTTGATCCCGATGGACGCGTTGGCCCGCGCGTAGTCGCGATATCGGGGGCTGATCGAGTCCGGGAGCCGGCTCCACTCCCACAGCGACGCCCCTGCGTAGCCGCGCTCGACCGTGCCGTCGAGGTTGTCCCAGTGGTTGAGCAGGCGCAGCGTGTAACGCGGGGCGCTCACCACGTCCAACCCCGCGAGGGGCTCCCCGGTCTGGAGCAGGCGCAGCAAGTGGAACGCGCCGTACAGGACGCCGATGTCGCGGTTCGCGGCGATGATGATGGCGCGGCGCCCCTTGACCGGGAGGGCCCGGAGAACGAAGCCCTCGGGCCCCGCCGCGCGCAGCGTCGCGGCGAGCGCTAGCGAGGCGATCACGGGGGAATTCGCGGGCGTTCCGACGACCAGTGCGCCGTCACGTGTCGGCGCGTGCGTGACCGGCGTGGGCCGTCCCAGCAACCCGCTCAGGCCACGGGCGAGCTCCTCGCGGGCGACCTGCAGCGTCGGCACGTCCGAGGTGATGACCAGCTCCGTAATCGCGGCGCGATACTCAGCGAGGCGAGCGGTATCGGCGACGAGGGGATACCGCAGCCACAGGTCGTAGCCGTCGTCCCCGGCGGGCATGCGCTCGTGCACGGAGACGAGCAGCGCCGCCAGCACGACAGCGAGAGTTTTCACGCCGGGACGTTGGGAACGCGCTCGTCGGTAGGATCGGCCCAGCGGGAGTTGGGAATCAGGGGCGCCCAGCCCGGCCGCAGCGGATCCTGGTCGTACGCGTAGTTACCGAGGCGTCGGAACTCCTCGTGATACTGCGCGACGCGCTCGCGATCGAGCGTGATGCCCAGGCCTGGAGCAGTCGGGACGGGCATGGCGCCGTTGCAGTACTGCCGCTTCCCGCCTGTGATCACGTCGTCCATCAAGTGATGGTAGTGCGCGTCGGCCGCGAAGGTCAGATTCGGGACGACGGCGCCGAGCTGCAGCATGGTGGCGAGCTGAATGCCCAGCTCGCCGGATGAATGCACGGCGACGCCGAACTGGAATGCCTCGCAGATCCCGGCGGCTTTCACGCACTGCCGGATCCCGCCCCAGAACGTGGTGTCGAGCAGGATCACATCCACCGCGGGCTGGAGCACGTTGGCCGCCAACTGCTCGAATCCGACGACCACGGTATTCGTGGCCAAGGGCATGCGGATGCGCTCGCGGACGCGCCGCATGCCGTGCAGCCCGAATACCGGATCCTCGAGATAGTCGTTGTTCAGGTCCCCGATCTGGCGACCGAACCAGACGGCCTGCTCCGTGGACCAGACCCCATTGGGGTCGAAGCGCAGGCTGTCGCCCGGGAGCGCGGCCGCGAGGGCGCGATAGCATTCCAGCTCGTAGCGCGGGGGAAACACGCCGCCCTTGAGCTTGTGGGTGATGAACCCGGACTGCTGCTTCAATGCGCGAGCCTGAGCCACGAGCTGGTCGACGGTCCGCACCTCGCCCGAACCATCCACCGGGCTGGCGTAACGGAAAAACAGGTAGGAGGCGAAGGGGACGTGATCCCGCAGGCGGCCTCCGAGGATTTCGGATACGGGCACCCCCCACGCTTGCCCCAGCACGTCGAGGCACGCGAACTCGACCGCTGCGAGCAGCTGCGTGCGCAGGTTGTAGAGCGACGCGGTCGGATTGGCGATGAGGAAGCGCAGCTCTTCGATCCGGCGCGGGTCGCGCCCGACGAGGTACGATTTCAGTGCCTGGATGGCGGCGCTGGCGCTCTCGCCTCCGCCCCCCAGCTCGCCCAGCCCCACGAGGCCGGTGTCCGTCTCGACCTCGACGATGGTCCGCACGAAGCGGCCCCAGTGGCAGCCGTGCGCGTGGCGCAGCGGCGCCTCGAGCGGCACGGAGACGGGAGTCGCGCGAATGTCCGCGATCTGCATGGTCATAAACTGATCTGATGACTAGTCCTCGGCAAGCTCCTCGCCACGCACGCCAATAGGCTCGAGCCGCGGGGCGAGCAGATGCAGCAGCGCCAACGCGCCCACATACGCGAGCGCCAGCACCGCGAAGATCGGCGCGTAGCTGCCGCCCGTCGCCTCGAGCAAGGCACCCGTGAAGCGTTGAAACGCGAACGCGCTGAGCATTCCCGCGAACCCCCCGATGCCGACCACCGATGCGACGGCGCGCCGCGGAAACATGTCGCTCACGGTCGTGAACAGGTTGGCCGACCACCATTGATGCGCGCCGGCGGCGACGCTCACGATGCCCACCGCGACCCACAAACTGCCGGCCGTGGGCGCGAACATCGTCGGCACGATGCACAGGGCGGCGATGAGCAGCGCGGTCTTGCGGCCGCGGTTGACGCTCCAGCCCCGCTCGATCAGCGCGCCGGATATCCAGCCGCCCGTGACCGACCCGACGTCGGCGGCCACGTAGATCACGACGAGCGGCGCCGCGAGTCCTGCGAGCCGGACGCCGAAGCTCGCGTCGAGAAACTTGGGCAGCCAGAACAGATAGAACAGCCACACCGGATCGGTCATCGCCTTGCCGACGATGAATGCCCACGTCTGGCGGCGGGCGAGCAGGCTTCCCCACCGGACGTTGCCGGGAGGCTCCGCCGGATCGCTGCGGATCCACGCCAGCTCGACGGCGCCGACGCGCGGGTGCTCGCTCGGGCTCCGGTAGGACGCCAGCCAGACCGCGAGCCACACGAGGTCGAGCGCGCCGGTCGCGATGAACGCCCAGCGCCACCCCAGCGACAGCGCGATCCACGGGACGAGCAGGGCGGCGAGTACCACGCCGACGTTGCTGCCCGCGTTGAAGATTCCGGTCGCGAGCGCCCGCTCGCGCTTCGGAAACCACTCCGCCACGGCCTTCACGCCCGCGGGGAAGTTGCCTGACTCGCCGATGCCGAGCAGGGCACGCGCCACGCTGAACCCGGTGACTGTGCGGACCAGCGCGTGACCCATCGCTGCCAGGCTCCAGAGCCCGACGGAGCAGGCGAGTCCGCGCCGCACGCCGATGCGGTCGAGGAAGCGCCCCATGCCGAGCAGGCCGACGCCGTAGGCGACGCTGAACCAGGAGACGATCGCGGCGTAATCCGTCTCACGCCAGCCGAGCTCGCGCGTCAACGTCGGCGCGAGGATGCCAAGGACCTGGCGGTCGATGTAGTTGACGGTGGTTGCTCCGAAGAGCAGCGCGACGACGGTCCAACGGACGCGATCAGACGCCACTGGACACGCTGAACCCGCCGTCCACGGGGAGCACGACGCCCGTCACGAACGATGCGGCGTCGCTGCACAGCCACTGCACCGCACCGACGACCTCTTCCGGCTTGCCGAGCCGGCCCATCGGCGTCTGGGCGATGATCGCGCGGGCGCGCTCGGTGTAGGAGCCGTCGGGATTGAGAAGCACGTTACGGTTCTGCTCCGTCACGAAGAACCCCGGAGCGATCGCGTTCACGCGCACGCGGTCGCCGTAGCGGCGCGCGA
>JBLNGI010000012.1:0-16022 GCA_050264615.1 Gemmatimonadota bacterium | reverse complement strand
CCGACCCGATTGAACATCTCCTCGAAGATCTTGTTGAGCTCGCCCACCACGGCCTTGGCTTTGAGCTTCACGAGCCCGAGCGTGGCGCGCTGATCAAACAGCACGACGAGAATCACGCGCTTCGCGACATCGGCCAGATACATCGATTCCCGCTCACCCTGATGCACGAGCGAGGCGAATTCGGCCTCGCCGATCATTTTCGCGAGCTGGTCGTTGGCGCTAAAATCGGCGGCGGTGAGTGACGCGAAGGCGGTGGGATCGAAGTGGGGCGTCTCGCCCACCGTGGCGACGAGCTGGCCGTTGCGGTCGACGAGCAGCGCACAGCGGGCGTTCGAGTCACGCAGGAACGCCTGGAGGTGCGTCTGGATTTGCTTGAAATCGTTCTCGTTGAAGGACCAGCTTGCGGCACCGGCCAAATGCGTTCCCCCCCGTCCCGCCTAGTCGGTCTCGGACATCTCGCGCCGCGCCGCCAGCGCCTGAGCGATCGTCACCGCGTCGGCATACTCGAGGTCGCCGCCCACCGGCAGCCCGCGCGCGATCCGGGTGATACGGACACCGCTTGGCTTGAGCACCTGCTGCAGATACGTGGCCGTGGCTTCACCCTCCATCGACGGATTCGTCGCCACGATCACCTCGCGAACTTCGGAACCGTTGGCCAAACGCGCCAGGAGCCGGTCCACATGCAAATCGTCCGGTCCGACACCGTCCAGGGGTGAGATTCGGCCACCCAGGACGTGGTAACGCCCCCGGTAGCGCCCCGCCCGCTCGATCGCGCTCACGTCCCCCGCTTCTTCGACGACGCACAACAGCGCGGCATCCCGGCGCGGATCGCGGCAGATCGGGCACGGATCGGCGTCCGACAGATTACCGCATGTCGCGCACGCCGTCACCTGGCCGCGGACCCTGCGGATGGCCTCCGCCAACCGCTCCGCGACCTCCGCGGGCTGCTTCAGCAAGTGGAACGTGAGTCGTTGGGCTGTCTTACGCCCGATGCCGGGGAGCTTGGCCAGCTCCGCCACGAGCTCCTCGATGGCGGACACGGGAAACCTACAGGGGCAGTTGGAACGGGAACGGCAGACCCGAGGCCAGCTTGCGCACCTCGGCCTGATACAGTTCGGCCGCGCGCTTCTGTGCCTCCGCTACCGCGGCGAGCACCAGGTCCTCGAGCATCTCGACGTCACCCTGGCTGACCGCCTGGGGATCGATCTTGATCCCGCGAATCTGCCCCCGCCCGTCGACCGTGGCCTGAACGATGCCCCCCCCGGCCGATACCGTCAGCGTCTGCTGCGCCAGCTGTGTCTGTATCTCGCTAAGCCGCCCCTGCATCTGCTGGGAGAGCTGGAGCAGGCTAGATAAATCCGCCATACGTCGAAAGTTACCCCGCGTGAAACTGTTGGCAAGCTATTCGAGCAACTCCAAATCTAGCGCGTCTACAGCCGCGCTCAGCGTGGGATCTTTGGCCCGCAGGCTCTTGAGCCGTTCGGCAGTTGCACCTTGCTCCGTCAGACGCTCGGGTGGTGGCGTTGGCGCACCCGAGCCTCCCGTGACGACTTTCACGCGGGGCGCCTCGCTGACGAACCGACCGAGGCTCTGCGCGATGGTCTCGCGCTGGCGCTCGAGTCCCTCAGCGTGCACCGCATGTCCGGGACGGATCGAAATGGTTCGCCCTTCGACCGCGACGACTTCGGCCTCGGCGAGGAGACTGCCGAGCAGCGGGGTCTTGCCGCGCGCGTCGGCGACGATGTTCGCCCAGGCCGAGCGAACGTTGTCGAGGGTGGGCTCGAGCTTCTGACCGCTCGGGACGGGGGAAGCGGGAAGCGGGACGGGTACTGCGGGAGTTGCAGAAGGTGTCGGTACCGTACCCTTCCCGCTTCCCGCATCCCCTCTCCCGGACTTCAACGCTTCGATCACCTCCGACAACTCCACCGTCCGGTCCAGCATCGCCCACCTCAGCAGCAGCACCTCGACGAGGATCCGCTGATTGGCGCTCCGGCTGAGCCGCTCCTCTGACTCGGCAAGGATCGTGAGCAGGCGCACGACGTCGGCCGGCGGGAGCTGCGGCGCGTACTCGCGCACCACGGTCGCCAGCCCTTCAGTCAGACCTTCCGGTTGTCCTCCCACACCGACGAGCAGCAGCGCACGCAGTGTCTCGCCGGCGCCGTTCACGAACTCGCCGAGGTCCGCACCAGCTTCGAGCAGGCGCTCGACGAGCGGGAAGATGGCCGCCGCATCGCGCTCCGCGACGGCGCGCAGCATCTCACTGTACAGCTCGTCTGGAATCAGGCCGAGCACTTCGCGCACCCTCGCAGCGGTGACGGGGCCTTCGCCGAACGACAGCACCTGATCGAGCAGCGACAGCCCGTCGCGCATCCCCCCGTTGGCACTCCGGGCGATCAGGTGCAGCGCGTCATCCTCGACCATCAGCTGCTCGGCCTGTGCGACGTCTTTCAGCCGGCTCACGATGGCGTGCGGCCCGATCCGGCGGAAATCGAATCGCTGGAGTCGGGACAGAATCGGTGCCGCCGTATTGGCAATCTTCTGCGGCTCGGTCGTCGCAAAGACGAACACGACACGCGCCGGCGGCTCCTCCAGAATCTTGAGCAGCGCGTTCCACGCCTCGCGGGTGAGCATATGCGCTTCGTCAACAATGTAGACCTTCGATCCCGCCTCGGTGCTCGCGGCATACATCGCGCGCTCGCGCAGATCGCGCGCATCGTCGACACCGCGATTCGAGGCGGCGTCCAGCTCGACCACGTCGAGATTGGCGGCGCCCGTCCAGATGCGCCGGCACGAATCGCATGCGCCGCACGGCTCGCCCGCCGGGGTGCGGGTGTCGCAGTTCAACGCCATCGCCAGGATGCGCGCCGCCGTCGTCTTGCCGGTGCCGCGAGGTCCCGCAAACAGGTAGCCGTGCGCCACGCGCCCCTGAGCCACGGCGCCGCGCAGTGCGGCCGCGACGTGGTCCTGGACGATCAGGTCGGAGAACGTCTTGGGGCGGTATTTGCGAGCGAGAGCGATCATCGGGGCGGAATCTAGTCGGTTAGGCGGTTAGGCGGTTAGGTGAGGCGGGGACGGGCTAACCGCGTAACCGTCTAACCGCCTAGACGTAAAGTGCCCCAGGCACCCCGCAACGAATCCCGACATCGCTTAGCGCTGCTCCCTGCGGGGGCCTGACGCGGTTCACGAGCGGAAAGCCTGCGGACCTGGGGCGAATGAAATGTACAATGCCCAATGCTCAATGTTCAATGATCATTGATCATTGGACACTGGACATTCGCCCCGTTCGGGCCGTCAGGGGCGTGGGCAACCCGAGGTGTCGAATCGCCGTGACACCGCATCCACCGACGCATAGAGATTCTGGTCCCGGAGCACGCGCGGCTGATCGAGTGACGCCAGACGGGCTCTCCGCTCGCCACTGTAGGCATTCCACGCGTTCTCGACCGCGACCAGGCCGTTCGCGAGACCATTGCAATCCATGCGGCCCCCGTCGAACAGGGCGGCGCGATCCTGGAAGCTGCGCACAGCGCGGGCCAGCGAATCGCTCACGCGATCAAACCGAGCAAACGGCGACGCAACCACGACCGGCGCCTGTGGGGCCGGTGGCGGCGTCGCTGGCGGTGCTGCGGGCAACGTGGACGCTGGAGGCGCCGGGGGCGGAGCCGCGGGCGCGCGCGCGGTGCTCGGTCGCGGCGGCGGTGCGGGACGCCGGGCGGGTGGCTGAGTCGCCCGCGACACCAGTTTCTTGGCTTTCGCGACGAGCCCCGCCCACGGCGGAGGCTTCCCCGGGTTTTTCACCACGAAGTACCAGTACCCGCCGCCGCCGGCCGCCACGACGAGGAGCAGAATCACGAGCTGCTTGAGCCACGGCCGGCGGCGCCTGAACCGTCGCGGCTTGGTCGTGGGCTTTTTCTTCTCCGCCTGCGACTCCTGGCCCTGATCGAGCAGCCGGAAGCTGTGCGCCGGCGTCCGTCGTGGCGGTGGCGGCGGCGGCGGGACGGCAACCGACGGTGGAAGCGCTGCCACCGACTCGGGTGTCACTTGCCACGGCAGCTCATCCGCTGACGTCCGCTTGGGTGGCGGCGGCTCCTTGGCTGGTGGCGGAGGGGGGGCGGGCGCCTTCGGCTCCGGTGGTTCGTCGGGCACAAACACCGGCGCAGTCGGCCGGCTCTTTGGAGCAGGCGGCGCAGGTGGGGGCGGCGGTTCGGCGCGGGGCGGGGGCGCCGGCTCGTCATCGGCGCTGGTCTTGATGACGGGAATGTCGTCCGCGCTCGAACGCATGATCCGGAAACCACCCTTCTCCTCCTTCGCCTTGGGGGGCGGCGGGGGCGGAGGAGGAGGCGGTGGCTCGGGTTCTGTCTCCGGCTCCGGTGGCTTGGGCTTGGGACCTTTGAGCGAAGGCCCGTAGGCTTTGTAGTTTCTCCAGGTGATAAAGGAGCGCTTCTTCCCGTCAGGCTTGATCGACTCCGGCTGCAACAGCTCGTAGAACGGCAGCGGGGACTTGTGCCACTCGTCATTCTGCGAGAGGCGGAAGAACTTGCCCGTGACGCCGCCCGCTTCCGCAGCCACCAGAATCGTCACGTGCCAGGGATCGGTGAAAAACTTCTGGTGCGTCTCAATATCGTGCGCGGTGAGCAACCCGCCCTGCCCCGGATGGCTGTGATACCAGCCCAGCAACGTGCCCGCGGCTTTCGCGAGCTGCTCCTGCATGCGGTCCCAGAGCCGGCCCACAACCACTTCCGTCTTATCCCCGTAGATGGTCTGGCTGAGCTTCAGCGTCTTGTCGATGACGGAGTACAGCGCCCCATTCTCGGGGTCGCGGTACAGGTCACCGACCAGAAACCCGAAGATGGCCTGGGTCGGCGAGCCCTTGACGTGGTCCTGCAGCGCGATCACCGCTTCCTGTTGGAAGAAGATCGGATATGGTGCGCGGCTCGTGCCCTCGGTCTTCTCCACACCGGGCATCGAGGGATTCCACAGGATCGAGCGATCCAGCGGCATCGGCTGCGGCTGCGGATCGGGTTTGCGACTCATCACAACGTGTCCAGAACGATGCGCGCGGCACGCTCGATATCGGCGCGGGTCACGTCGAGATGCGTAACCGCGCGCAGGCGCTTCGGTCCGTATGCCGACATCCGCACGCCCGCCTGCGCGAGCCGTGCCGAGGCCGCTTCGGCCGTGGCACCGTCGCGCTCCAGGTCGACCATCACGATGTTCGTTTGCGGGTCGGACGGTCGGACAGTCGGACTGTCGGCCAGCATCTCGGCGAATCGCTTCGCGTTGGCGTGATCCTCCGCGATTCGATCAAGATTGTGGTCGAGGGCATAGAGACCGGCCGCGGCGAGAATCCCTGACTGCCGCATCCCGCCCCCTAAGCGCTTACGAATCTCCCACGCGCGGGCACGCCTGTCCTTGCGCAACCCCAGGCACGATCCGACAGGGCAACCGAGCGCCTTGGAGATACTCACCATGACGGTGTCGGCGCCCTGCGCCAGCCGCGCGGGTGTCACGCCGGCCGCGGCGGCCGCGTTCCAGAGTCGCGCCCCGTCGAGATGTACCGCGAGGCCGGCGTCGCGGGCAGCCCGGATTAAGCCGTCGACCGCAGCGGTGCCGAGCACCCGCCCGCCCGCCAGGTTATGGGTGTTCTCGATTGCCAGCGCCGTGACCCGTGGGACGTGGGGCGAGGCGGGCCGAAGCGCGGCCCGGACCAGCCCCGGTGTCAGCAGGCCATCAGGCGTGGTGATGGGCCGGATTTGCGCGCCGGACAGCGCGGCGACTCCGGCCATCTCGTAATGGATGAGGTGCGCATTCGCTTCGATCAGCAGCTCGGTTCCCGGCTCAGTTACCAGCCAGATGCCGGTCTGGTTCGCCTGGCTCCCGGACGGAAAAAACAAGGCGTCCTCGGTGCCCAGCAGCTCCGCGATGCGCTCTTCGAGCCGGCGCGTGGTGGGGTCGCCGTCGAGCACATCGTCACCGACCTCCGCCTCCGCCATCGCGTGTCGCATTCCGGGCGACGGCTGGGTGACGGTATCGGAGCGGAGATCGATGTACTGGGATGTCGTCATCCGAGGCGCACGCGTTGTCGGCGCCGCATGCGCATCAGGTCGTAGGTCTCCGCCACCTCGCCGCCCAGCAGGAACACGAAGGCCGTGTAATAGATCCAGAGCAAGAACAGCACGATGCCGATCAGATTTGCGTCGGATGCCACCCGGTCGAACGTCACGAAGCTCGATACGTACAGGGCGTAGAGCCGCTTGGCGATTTCGAACGCCACGGCGCAAAACAGCGACGCGACGAGACTCGTGCGCCAGTAGATCCGGCGGCTGGGGGCGAATTTGAAAATCACGAAAAACAGCAGCGTGCTGAACAGGAGCGAAAGCGGATAGGAGAAAAACCCTCCGCTGGTCGAGGCGAACGCGTTCGCCAGAAACAGCGCACCCGCGACCAACACCATGGCGAGATCGGTGAGCTTGGCAACGGGCCAGGGGCGGTTTTCCTCCGTGTCGAAGACCTCATTCAGCGCCGCGCGCAGTCCTCCGAACATACGAGTCGAGAACCACAGGAACTGGGGCACGGCCAGGATCGTTAGGCGCACGCGCCGCGCCACCAGGTCGTCGAGCGCGCGCTCGATGAAGCTGAAGTTGGCCTCGTCGGGGAGGAAGCGCTGCAGCAGCTCGTGCACGTTGAGCTGCTGAACTCCCAATTGGTAGTCGACGAGGTGACTGACGACGGCGAGCACGAGCACCACGAAGGGAAGGGCCGTCAGCAGCAGGTCGAACGACAGCGCACCGGCGAGAAAGGGAATGTTGTCTTCGTAGGCTGCCTCGAGGGTCCGCCGGACGACGCCGGTGACCGTGCGGTGCCAGCCGCCCTCACCGTTCACGCGAGCGGCTCGTCCTCCTCCTCCTCACTCGCAGGCGGGACGGGACGCGCGGGCCGGGCGCGGCGACGGCGGGCCGCATCGAGCCGGCGGCGGAGCTGCTCGCGGGTCGAGAGCTCGGCCTCCTCGTCCTCGCTCGCCTCGTCCTCCTCCGCTTCCTCTTCGGCTTCCTTCAGCAGGCCACGCACCTCCTCCACCTTGTCTTCGGCCAGCTCCTTCAGGTTGCGCAGCCCTTTGGTCACCTTCTTGCGCGCGTTCTCCCCGCGCTCGGTCGGGGCGAACACGAACCCCGCCACCGCACCGAGTACGATGCCGAACAGAAACGCGCCGAAGCCCCCCCCGCCTCTGTCGCTCATTCGCCCGCCTCCGCGTCGTCCGGAGCCGAGACCAGGGCGGCGCGCGGCGCCGCGTGGGACGCGAGCTTCGGTTTGACGTACGTGTCGGTGACCGCACGCGTGCCTGTGACCCGCAGCTGCTCGAACAGGAACGCGAACGTCTTCTCGAGATCGGCCCCGATCGCCGCACGGACATCGGCGGGAAGGTCCCAGAAGCGGCGCTTGAACGGCCCGATCGCCTTCTTGCGGCTCTTGTAGAGGAACTGTTCCTCGCTGTCTCCCTTCTTCCACTCTTCCTTGGCTTCCGTCTTGACCCAGTCGTTGACTTCGCGGCGCAGGTCTCTCGGCAGCGCCGGATGATCCATGACGATCGTCTGGAAGTTGGTCGCCAGGTGAATCTCGATCGCCTCGCACTGCGGGAACTGGGAGAACGCCTCGGGCGGCAGCGTCGACGCGCCGTGCTGCACCGCGCCGCCCAGGCCGTACTTCACGCGCGCCGCCTGCGACAGCGCTTTCAGCGCATCGAGATCGAGCTGGACCTTGGCGATCGAACCGTCCGGCAGCACGACACCGCCGTGACTCGTCCCCGTCTGCACGGAGATCTTCGAAATCCCGGGGTATTCGCCGAGCTGCTGCAGCGTCCGGTTGTAGCCCTGCATGAACGCCTCGAGCTCGTGCACGTCGCTGTTCTTGCCGCCGACCTCACCGATTTCCGCCCCCACCGAGACCGTGACATCCGCAGGCTCGCGTTCGCGGACGAAGCGGGTCAGCTCGGCCGCGCGCTCGTAGTTGGTGCGCTGCTGTTCGTCGAGATTCGGCTTGGAGAGATCGACCAGGGTCGACGTATCGACATCGATGTTGTAGAACCCCGCGTGGAGCTCTTCCTCGATCAGCTGCCGCAGCGCCTTCAGCTCGGCGTCCGGATCGGCTGCGTATTTCTTGGCATTGACCTGAACGTGATCGCCCTGGATGAACAGGGGTCCCACGAAGCCTTCACGCAGCGCCGCCGCGGTCATCACCGCCACGTACTCGGCGGGCCGCTGGTCGGTGTAGGCGATTTCGCTGCGGGCGATCTCGCAGATGATCGCGCCGGCATCCAGCTTCCTCGCCGCGCGGAAGATCGCGCGGCCCGTGTCGTAGGACATGATCCGGACGTTCATCGCCGGCGTCGTGAACGGCGGCACTTCACCCCGGCCCCGCGCCAGGTACAGGTCGTGGATCGAGGCGGGCCGCACCCCGGCGCGCTGCCCGATTTCCCAGATCAACCACCGCGCCTGCGCCTTCTCGTCTTCCGTCCCGAATACCGCCTGCCGCACAAGCTCGTCCATCCGGGAGCTTTGGCGGACTGCCGGACTATCGAATTCTTTGAGCATGAGCTTCCGAAATCCTCCTCGCGGCGGAATTTACGCCCCGGCTACGTCGATAACCAGCCCGTCGTACGCTGGGGCGATTCCTTGGGGAAGCGTCGCAGCCAGCGCCTGGTGGGTGAATTCGTGCGTAAGATGCGTGAAGTAAGTGCGCCGCGCGCCGATCCGCTGCGCCGTGTCGACCGCTTCCGGTATCGAGAGGTGCAGCGGGTGCGGGCGCGTCAGCAGCGCGCTCAGGACCAGAACCTCCAGACCCTCGAGAGCTTCGACCGCACGGTCGGGGACCGCCTTTACATCCGTCAGGTACGCCACCGGCCCGACGCGATATCCAAACACCTCGTGCGCGCCATGCGGCAGCGCGAGCGGCAGGACCGGCACGCCGGCAATCGACACCGTGGTGCCGGACTCGAGCACCTGCGCCGCGAGTTCCGGCTTGCTGGTGCCGAGCGGCACGACGATCGACGGGTCGAAGATGTAGGGGAATTTGACGGCGAGCTCCATCATCGTGTCACGCGGACCGTAGGCGGGGAGCATCGCGCCCCCTCCCCCGAGGCGCATCGACAGCGCGCGCAAGTCGTCGATGCCATGCACGTGATCCGCATGCCCGTGGGTGAACAGCACCGCATCGACATGATCCACGCCCGCAGCCACGAGCTGCAGCCGCAGCTCGGGCGGCGTGTCGATCAGCAGGCGCTTGCCCCGGCTTTCGATCAGGGCACTGGTGCGGGTGCGCCGGTCATGCGGATCCGTGGAGGTACAGGTGGGACAGCGACAGCCGATCTGCGGCACCCCGAACGAGGTGCCGGTGCCGAGCAACGTCAGTCGCACTTCACACCCGCTCGACCTTGATCAGGTTGGTGCTGCCCGAGACCTCCCACGGCAGGCCCGCGGTCACCACGATGCTGTCGCCCTGGTTCGCCAGCCCGCGCTTGAGAATGAGACTGCGCACCACTTCGAGCATCGCGTCGTATCCCGGCACCCGGTCCACCACCACGGGCACGACGCCCCATACCAGCGCCAACTGATGGTACGTGGCCTGTACGGTCGTCACCGCGAGAATCGGCACCGGAGGACGCAGCGCCGCGACTTTCCGCGCCGTGAACCCGCTTTGGGTCAGGGTGACGATGAGGGGAGTCTTCAGCATGCGCGCCACCGCGTTCGTGCCCCACGCGATGGCGTCTGGGGTGTCGACGGCTCCGGTTGCGACGCGACGCTCCTCGCGATGGCGCACCGGGTGGCGCTCCATTTCGCGAATGATCCGATCCATCGCGCGCACCGCTTCCACCGGATACTGGCCCACCGCCGTCTCGGCCGAGAGCATCACGGCATCGGTCCCGTCGAGAATCGCGTTTGCGACGTCGGACGCCTCGGCGCGCGTGGGACGGGGGTTGTGCACCATCGACTCGAGCATCTGCGTGGCGGTGATCACCGGCTTGCCCTGTTGGTTGGCCTCGCTGATCAGCCGTTTTTGCACCAGGGGGACTTGCTCGAACGGGAGCTCCACGCCCAGATCGCCCCGCGCGACCATCACGGCATCGGACGCGGCCACGATGCGCGCGAGCGTGTCGAGGGCCGTCGCCTTCTCGATCTTGGCGACCAACTTAATCGTGTTCGGGGCTAGCTTCCGCAGCTCCTCGAGATCCTCCGCGCGACGCACAAATGAGAGCGCGAGGTAGTCCACCCCCGCCTTGATCGCGTCCCGCACGTCTTCGCGATCCTTCTCCGTCAGCGCCGGCGCCGAGACCTGGACGCCTGGAAGGTTCATCCCCTTGTGGGCGGTGAGGATTCCGCCGTCCACTACGCGCCCACGGACCCGCGGCGCGTCGACGCCGGTGACTTCAACCGACAGGAGGCCGTCGTTCAGCAGAATCCGGGAGCCGATGCGCGCGTCGGCCGCCAGCCGGTCGTAGGTGGTGGGGAGCTCATCGCCCCGCGCGACCTCTTCGGGCGCGAACACGACGTGCTGCCCGGCGGTCAGCTCGCGCGGTGAGGACAGGTCCCCCACCCGGATCCGGGGCCCCTGGAGGTCGAGCAGGATCGCGACGGGCAGGTCCGCGTTCTCAGCCACCCGCCGGGCCGTCGCGATCCACTCGCCCCGCAGCTCGGCGGTACCGTGGGAGGCGTTGATCCGGATGACGTCGGTCCCGGCTTGGAGCAGGCCGCCGATCGCGGTCTCGTTGCCGGTCGCCGGCCCGAGGGTCGCCACGATTTTCGTACGGCGAATCATCGATGCGCTGTCGGTTCGGTTATCCACAAATGAACGTGCCCATTGGGATGTGGAAAACTAGACGGAATGAAACGAGGGCCGCGCCCCCGGTAGTGATGACAGTGAGGCTACGAAGCTGCGCAATAATTCGTTGGGAAGAATGCGTCTAGCCGGAGCGGTTGAAGCACTATGTGAAACGACAGTAGGCAGGCCCTTGAGGGCGTACGGGTGCATAAAGATTCGCACATCTGTATAGGCGCTCAGCGCACGACCTCGAGCGACTTTTGTTGGAGCCGGGCCTTGAGCTCCTGAAGCACGTGGATCGCGCGGGCCATGGCGGAGGCGGGCATCCCCTCGATGGTGCGGGCAGCGAGGCGCCGCTCGAGCTGCCCCACGCGGAGCAGGACCTCGAGACCGTGGCGCGTGAGGGTCACCCGTACCCCACGATCGTCGTCCGGATCGGTATTGGTCTCGACCAAGCCCTTGGCTTCCAGCCGCTGGATAAACGTCGTCGCGGCCGCGCGGGATACGCCCAGCTCGCGCGCGACGTCGCTGGGCCGTGCGCCGTCCGGTCCCCCCAAATCGACAGCCGACATCGCGGCGTGGGCCCGCTGCGACAGCCCGAAGCTCTTGTAGGCCTTGTTGCCGGCGCGCTCGATCGCCTGTTGGGCGGCAGCGACCGCGTCCGTCAGCTGGAGCGCTAGCTCCGAGCGGTCGCTCATGGGGATTGGGGTTGGGGACTAGGGGCTCGGAAACATGTTAACATGTTGATAGTTAACATACTAAATATCTTCAGGGCCGCAATGGCGAGGCTTCCTGGATGTTCGAGTCCCGAGTCCCCACCTCTCGTCCCTGCATTCAGCAGGTCTCCGACCAGTCGACCTTCGCCTCCCGCTTGCACCGGGTGCATTTCAGCGTCGCCGGTCTGCCGGTAAAATCCTGCCGCTCGTGACAGTGGGGGCAGACGGCATAGGTGGTCGTGAGCCCCTCCCCTTCCCTGCCGCCCAGGGTAGGCCGGAGCACGCCGGTCCGCACGACGACGCTCCAGAGATCGGGTGGCGTGTCGCGCACGTCGACGTCGATGCGGCTGATGCGAACCTGTTTCTTGCGGACCTCGAGCACAACCTTGTCGCCGCTTTCGTCGAGAATGGGATACCATGCGCCCCGGCGCAGCACGTCGGCAACGTTGTCGAGGCACCGCGCCCAACCACGGGGTGAGGAGGGCCGGGATGAGGAACGCGCCATGAGCGGGGCCAATGTAGCACATCCTGCTAGATTTTGTTATGCGCTCAATCGGAACGGTCACCCACCTGCAGATCCAGCGCGGCTCGCTGAAACGGGGTGAGAAACCCGTGCGTGTGTACGATCCCACGCCGCTCCTGTCGGTGCCGGCGCTCAACGTGTCGCCCGACGGTGCGCTGGGCGCGAGTCCGAGCGACGAAGCGACGTGGATCGTGGACGTGCATCATCGCGCGCACCCCCGGACCAAGAACGAAGACGGCGTGCACGGGATTTCGATCGGCTTCACATCCCACTACGCGGCGATGCAGGAACATTTCGGAGAGCGGGTCGCGGTGGGCTGCGCGGGTGAGAACATCATCGCCGAGGTCGATCGCCGGTTCACCTACGAGGAGCTCGCCGGCGGAGTCGCGATCCTATCGCCGGAGGGCACGGAGCGCGTGCGGCTCAAGGTGCTCCAGGTCGCGCACCCGTGCAAGCCATTTACGGGGTGGGCACTCGGCAAGACGGTCCAACCGGAGGAGCTGAAGAAGCATCTCCAGTTTCTCGATAATGGGATGCGGGGGTTCTATTGTCAGGGTGAGGGGACAGGAACGGTTTCCCTGGGAGATCGGATTGCAATTCTTTAGGACAGGCAAAGACGAGACGTCGAGACGTCGAGCGGTGAGCAGGAAACGACAGGGGTCAGGAAACCGGCATTTCCTGACCCCTCGCTACTAGAAACGGCTAGCCGTCTCGACGATTAGACGTCTAGGACAGTTCGTCCCACGCCATCGCCGCCGTCTTCTTGCACCGATCGCACGTCATGTCATTCGTGCGGGCCTCGATCCCCTGCCGGTGGCGGCAGGACGGGCACACGGCGTAGGTCAGCGGGAAGATTCGGCCGAGCCGCTCGATCATACGCGGCTCGCAGCGGACGATCGTCCACCGCTCCGGCGGATGATAGCGGATCTCGAGGAAGCGACGGTCGACCGGCACGTTGTGCCGGTTCACGTCGAGGACGACGATGTTGCTCGAGGAGATGCGCACGACCGGATACCAGGCGCCGCGGCGCAGCGTGTGCGCGCCGGACGGGCCGACACGCGCCCAACCTTTCACCTGCAAGCGCGTCGGGGTGAGGATCTTGTTGCCGCTTTCCATATCTCTAGACTACCCTCGCGGTCAAGGGATCGTCGTGACTGGAGTCACAGTTGAGACGGTCGTGCCTGGCTCATCCGCACTCTGAAAATCCGCAGACGTGACATTTCGCACAACCCTCGATGAATGCCAGCTGCGACCCACAGTCGGGGCATGCACCGATGAAGTCCTGATCGGGCCCGTGGCTCGCCGTCAGGGCGGCGTCGCCGGTGATGCCGCGCACAACCTCGGCAGTTACCGGGGTGGTGATCTGTGACCGCGTGCCCTCCAGGAGGTCCTGCTGCACCCCCTGCTTGTCCTGCATCCATTTCTCGATCGCGATGCCGATGGCGTCGGGTACCGAGAGCACCTTGTTGGGCCCCAGGCCGACCGCCCGGTCCGACGAGATGCCGCGGAGCTGCCGGTAGATCTCGGGCAGCGGGACCCCCGAGCGCAGCGCCAGTGAGATGAGCCGGCCCACGGCCTCGACGTCGGCCATCAGCGCGCCGCCCGCCTTGCCGAGCGACATGAAGACCTCGAACGGCTGGCCCTTCTCGTCCTCGGTGATCGTCACGTACATCGTGCCGAGCGGCGACTCGATCCGGCGCGTGGAGCCCTTGAGGAGGTCGGGACGCGAGCGCTTGGCGCGGCGCTGGAGATTCTCCGCCTCCACGTCGTGCAGCCGCTCCTTGGTCAGGTGCAGCTCCGTCTCGAGCTCCGCGATCCGGCTCAGCGCTTCGGCGAGTGCGTCTTTTGCTGCCGTGCTGCCTGCCCCGCCCCCACCCCCGACCCCCTCCTGAACTTTCTTCGCGGTCGAACCGGTCGACAACACCTGGTTCTCGCGCGCGCCGTCGCGGTACACCGTTACGCCCTTGCAGCCCAGCTGGTAGGCGTAGCGGTAGATCTGCTCGACGTACTCCTGCGTGGCTTCGTTCGCGAAGTTGCAGGTCTTGGAAATCGCCGAATCGGTGAAATCCTGGAACGCCGCCTGCATCTGGATGTGCCACTCGGGCGTCACGTCGTGCGCGGTGACAAAGACGCGCTGCCACTTCTTGGGCACGGCGTCGAAGTGGATGTGGCCGGCGGCCGCGATCTGCTGCATCAGGTCGTCGGAGTACCAGCCCTCCTGCTTCGCGATCGCCACGAAGTCTTCGTTCACGTCGGGCATCAGCACGCCCGCCTGGTTGCGCATGAACGCGACGGCAAACAGCGGCTCGATGCCGGATGAGCACCCCGCGATGATTGAAATGGTGCCTGTGGGAGCGACCGTCGTCAAGTTGCAGTTGCGCAGCTGGCGCATCGGCCGGACCCGCTCACCGCGCGCGTTGCGGGCGCACGTGGCATCGGGCCCCCAGATCGACCGCTCCCACTCGGCGAACGTGCCGCGCTGCTTGGCGAGTTTCTCGGACGCGACCTTCGACTCCTCATCGACGAACTGCATCACCCGGCGGCCCAGGGCCACGCCCTCATCGGAGTCGTAGGGGATGCCCAGCCGCACGAGCAGGTCGGCCCAGCCCATGATCCCGAGTCCGATGCGGCGGATCCGCTTGGCGAGATCGTCGATCTCGGACAGCGGGTACCTGTTCGCGTCGATGACGTTGTCGAGGAAGTGCGTGCACAGGTGCACAGAAGTCCGCAGACCATCCCAATCGACGTCGTCGCCCCCGTTTTTCACGAACAGGCCGACGTTGATCGAGCCGAGGTTGCAGACGTCGTAGGGCAACAGCGGCTGCTCGCCGCACGGGTTGGTCGCCTCGTAGCTGCCCAGGTGCGGCACCGGGTTGTAGTTGTTCGCGCGGTCGATGTAGAACACGCCCGGCTCCCCCGTTTTCCAGGCGCCGTGCACGATCTGCTTGAAGACTTCCTGGGCGTCGAGCTGGCCGACGACCTTGCCTGTGCGGGGGTGGATCAGATCGTATGGCTTCCCGGCCTCGAGCGCCACCATGAACGCATCGGTGACCGCCACGGAGATGTTGAAATTCGTCACCTGCGTGAGGTCGTCCTTGCAGTGGATGAAGTCCAGGATGTCCGGATGATCCACGCGCAGGATGCCCATGTTGGCGCCACGCCGCGTGCCGCCCTGCTTCACGACGTCGGTCGAGGCGTCGTACAGCTTCATGAACGAAACCGGGCCCGACGCCACACCCATGGTCGAGCGGACCACGTCGTTCTTGGGGCGGAGCCGCGAGAAGGAGAAGCCCGTTCCGCCGCCCGACTGATGCACCAGCGCCATGGCGCGCAGCGTGTCGTAGATGCCGGAGCGGCCATTGGAGAGGGCGTCTTCCACCGGGAGCACGAAGCAGGCGGAAAGCTGGCCCAGGGGCCGGCCAGCGTTCATCAGGGTCGGGGAATTGGGCATCCAGACGCGGGTGGCCATCAGCTCGAAGAACGTCTCCGCCAGGCTCTCCACCGCGCGCTCGGAGGCGCCGTAGGTCCGGTCGGGGGCGGCAATGGTGCGCGCCACCCGCCAGAACAGGTCCTCAGGGCGCTCCACCGGCTTGCCCTGGTCGTCCTTGACCAGGTAGCGACGCTCCAGGACCGTCAGGGCGTTTGCGTTCAAATCGAGATGACGGCTAGATGCGGTCATGCGAATCTCACGGCGAATCGAGGTGAATTGTGGAAGTTAATCGAACGTGGAGGCCCAAGGTAGACGCGTGATTGAAGCCGGGCAAGACTGAACTTGCGTGATGGCGCGACTCGCACTCCGAGTATCAACATCACAAAGTTGCTCTCTGGACGGGAAACGCTCCGGAGCGATGCCGCGCCGCCTGCTCGACGTAATGCTCCCAGGTCCCTTTGATCCGCGCGCGCAGACCATCATCCACGTGACGCACGACACGCGCCGGCACGCCCATGACGAGCGAGCCGGGCGGAATGCGCAT
>JBLNGI010000011.1:0-2894 GCA_050264615.1 Gemmatimonadota bacterium | reverse complement strand
GCCCAAGAAAGCGAAGACGTATGCAAGACGTCTTTCAAAAGCTCCTCCGTCCCGGCGTGACGACTCGCAGAACCGACTCCTGGCGGAACCTGCGCTTGTATTCGACGATGATCGCCACGATGGCGGAATCAGCGCTTGCGGACCGCTCGGGATGGATGAACTCCAGCACGAAGCTGGGTTCGCGATTGCCGCGCCACGCGCCTTCGGCTGTCCAGAATGTGAACCCTTCGAGTCGCAAACCCACAACGTCGCGCACAAACACGTTCCAGGCGGAGTCGGTCACGCCGAGCGTACTGCCGACGTTTCGGCCGAAGTAGAGCCGCTCCGTCACGACCGGCTCGAGCCCGCCCGGTTGGGTTCTCGGCGCGCATGCTGACAGCACCGCGACGAGAAAGACGCAACGGAGGCGCATACGAGGCCAATCTACGCCACGAGGAGAAGACCGGTCAGGATGATGGCTGACGCGAAGGACTTCACGTGGACCCAAATGGCCTGGTGGCGGATTTGCCGCAGCTCGGCCTGATCGGGGATCGCACAGGCTCCGGCCCCGTCGTCGATGTCGCGCTGACCGCGCGCGGCGAGCCGGACTCAGGTCTTGTCTCGGGCCTGAAAGAATCCGAGCGCGCTCAGCCAGAGCGGTAGCATCGCGAGGAGTCGCCAGGCGGGCGCTGCGCCCAGGACCATCAGGACGATCACCAGCAGCGCGGCTGCACCGAGCGCGATGAATCCGAATCGACGCCGCTGCGCCTGGCCGCGCGGTCCGATGTTCGGGATGACGGCGATGGCTAGCGCCTCGTGAGACCCTGCGTGTCCAGCCAGTTGTAGAAGTCGTCGACCCAGTGGTCGCTGGTCGTGCCCTGCTTGCGCATCCCAAAGCCGTGACCGCCGGCACTGAAGATATGGGTTTCCGGCTTGTTGCCGGCCGCGGTCAGCGCACCGTAGAAACGGACGACCGCGTCACGAACGGCGGGATCGTCCTGCGCCCACGCGAGAAACGTCGGGGGCAGATTGCCGGGGATGGACGGCATCTTGCCGAACGGACCGCCGTAAATCAGGGCCGCGAAGTTGGGACGCGCAGCCGAGTCCGCCTGGAGCAGCGCACCGCTCGTGACCATCGCGCCGGCGGAGAATCCGATCATTCCGATTCTCGTCGGCGACAACCCCCACTCCGCCGCGCGCTGCCGCAGCAGCTTCACCGCCTGAATGCCATCCGCAATGCCGTACCGGCCTGCCGTATCCATGTCCATCTGTGGAATGCCGTCCTGGCGTTTTTCCACGATCCGATACTTGAGCACAAAGGCCGCGATGCCGCGTTCCTGAAGCCAGCGCGCGAGGAGATTTCCCTCCAGGTCGACCGCCAGCGCGACGAACGCCCCGCCCGGCGCGATGATCACGCCCGTCCCGGTCGCCTTGGCGCGGTCGGGCAGATACGCCGTCAGCGTGGGTGTGACGACGTTCAAGATCACCGTGCCGAGGGGGGTGTTCTCGACGCTGCGTTCCTGATGCGTCCAGCGCTCGGAGCCTGGAGCGACGCCAGGCCAGATGTTCACGGTCTGGTTCTGAAGCGACGAGACAATCAGGAGCAGTGCGATCATAACAAAGTCTTACCGGTCGCCAGCACTTTTCGGAAGCAGCGGATTTGTGCCGTCTCTGTGAATCCCAGCGCGCGGTGCGCCGCCGCGCTGATTTCATTGTCGATCACCGCATCCGAGGCAAATTCGGCACACCCCTCTCCCTTCGCCCACTGCTCCGCAGCGAGAAGCAACGCGCGCCCCACGCCTTGGCGGCGCGCGCCCGGCACGACATACCACCCTTCCAGGTACGCGACCCGATCGGTGACACAATCTTCCGCGTAGTTCCGGATCGAGAGCTCGGCGAAACCGAGCGCCTTGCCGGCGTCGTCTTCGGCAATGAGCACCGCCAACGGATTGGAGAGCTTCCCGGCAAAGAACTGCTGGATCTCGTCGCTGTGCCAAGTGGAGGCGTAATCCGGCCAGAGCGAGTCACGCATCCGCAGCCAGGCCGGCGCATCCTCTTTCCTCGCGGCACGTACGCGGACCAGCACTCAGTTTACTTTCAGGACCGCTTCGATAAAACTCAGGCTTTTCGTCTCGACCCAGGCCGTGGAGACCGCGGTGATCCCGATCGTGCCGAGCCGGTCTCCCCCCCCGCCCGTGGGCGGGCGGCCCTTCCAGGGAGCTTGTTTGACCTCGCGCTGCACCACGATGCCGTGGCGCGGGTCGTAGCGGAAAATGAGCGCCGACGCGAGCCCGCGGCGAGGAGTGAATGACAGGGCGACACTGGGGTAGGCGTCGTCGCGCTCGATATGCTCGCGGACGGACGCGTCGTGACCGGCGCTCTTCAGCTCGGCCATGAGCGCATCGAGCACCGGACGCACGATCGAATGCAGGCGCTCCCCGCACATGCGCCGGTCGGCTTGATCCTCCGGCACGGTCGCGGCGGTCTTGGCGCTGCGCACGGCGTGCTGCTCCAGGAGCGCGCGCAGCCTGGTCTTGTAGTCGTCAGCCATCCTTCAAATGTATCTGCTGACGGCGCGTGGCGGCTACGTTCGGCCCTCGAGACGCCGGGTCACGGCTTCGGCAGCCGCATCGGCGATGTCGATCATCCGCCCGGCAACCGCCCGAAGGGTATCGACCAGCTCGGAAAGGAAAGGCACCGCTGGTGCAGCGGAGCGCTGGACAACGACTTCGTGCTTCGGCTGTTCCGTCACCGGTTCCGGTTCGGGAGCCGGTGGTTTGCGCCGGCGCGGAGCTTTGCGCGTCGTCATGGCCGCGGCTCCACCCGTGATGGCTGACCCTGCGGGGCGCGCTGCGTCAGCATCCGCTCGGTGAAATCGAGACGCTCCTGCGCCTCACTCAATTCCTGCCGCAATC
>JBLNGI010000010.1:0-2550 GCA_050264615.1 Gemmatimonadota bacterium | reverse complement strand
GCCAAGCACGCCGGCATGCCGATGGACAAGGTGTACGTGAACGTCGACCGGTTCGGCAACACATCGGCCGCGTCGATCGCGATCGCGCTCGACGAAGCGGTGACGTGCGGCCGGCTCACGCCGGGCATGACGGTGATGTTTTGCGCGTTCGGCGCCGGCTTCACGTGGGGCAGCATGGTCGTGCGGTGGTAGGTACGATCTGGCTGTGCCCCGGCCAGGGCGCCCAAAAAGTCGGCATGGGAAAAGATCTCGCGGACCGCTTCCACGAGGCCCGCGACACGTTCGCCGCGATCGACGAGGCCCTCGGGGTCGCGCTCTCCCGGATCATGTTCCAGGGTCCTGAAGAAGACCTCACCGCGACGCAGAACGCCCAGCCGGCGATTCTCGCGCACAGCGCGGCCGTGTTCGCGGTCGTCGGCGACAAAGTCGCAGGCACGCCCGTGGCCGGCGCGGGCCACTCGCTCGGCGAGTATTCCGCATACATCACGGCGGGCGCGCTGAAGCCCACCGATGCGGCCAAGCTGGTGCGCCGGCGCGGCGAGCTGATGCAGAAGGCGGGTGAGGAGCGTCCCGGCACCATGGCGGCGGTGCTCGGCCTGCCGACCAAAGACGTCGAGGCCGCGTGCGCGGAAGCGTCGCAGCAGGCCAGCGTCGCCGTGGCGGCGAACATCAACGCGCCCGATCAGACGGTGATTTCCGGCGATCCTGATGCCGTGACACGCGCGGGCGATGCGTGCAAGAAGCGCGGCGCCAAGCGCGTCATCGCGCTCAAGGTGAGCGGCGCGTTCCATTCGCCCCTGATGGGACCCGCGCGCAACCATCTGCAGCTCGCGCTCGAGCGTGCGGAGTTCGCCGATCCCGCGTTTCCGGTCATCGCCAACGCGACCGCGGAAACTGTGAAGGACGCGGGCCGCGCAAGGCGGCTGCTGGCCGACCAACTCACCGCCCCGGTTCGTTGGGTAGAATGTATGCAGCACGCGGCGCTCGTCGGGGGCGAGGGCGCGCGGTTCATCGAAATCGGCCCGGGCGGCGTGCTCGCGGGTCTCTTGAAGCGAATCGTACCTGATGCGAACGTGGTCAGCCTTGGAACCGCTGATGAGGTGACCAAGTTCATGGAAGCAGCGTAACCATATGACCACAGTTCGACGGGCGGTAATAGACCCTGCGGTGCAGGGCGGGAATCGCATGCAGATCGATCTGACGGGAAAGGTTGCACTCGTCACCGGCGGGACGCGCGGGATCGGACACGACATCTGTCGCGCGTTGCTCGACGCCGGCGCGAAGGTCGCGCTCTGCTCCCGCGACGGCACCGCGGCCGAGCAGGCGGCGGGCGCCTTCGGCGAAGGCACGCGCGGTTATGCGTGTGATGTGGGCGTCAGCGCCCAGGTGGAAGCGTTCGCCAAGGCGGTCGAAAAGGACTTCGGCCAGATCGACGTGCTCGTCAACAACGCCGGGTTCACCAAGGACAACCTGCTGTTTCTGCTCAGCGAGGCGGACTGGGACTCGGTGATCGATACGAACCTGAAGGGCGCGTTCCTGATGACCAAGTTCGCGGCCCGCGGGATGATCAAGCGGCGTTGGGGCCGCGTCATCAACATTACGAGCGTCGTGGGGCTGAACGGCAACAAGGGACAATCGAACTACTCCGCGTCCAAGGCCGGGATCATCGGGTTCACCAAGTCCGTGGCCAAGGAGTTGGCTTCCCGCAATGTCTTGGTGAACGCCATCGCGCCCGGTTACGTCGAGACGGAGCTGACGCAGGGCATCTCGCCGGAAGCCAAGAAGTACTTCCTGGACAACATTCCGCTGGGACGGCTGGGCCAGGGCTCAGACATTGCGGCCGCTGTCCTCTTTCTCGCTTCCGACTTGGCCAGCTACATTACGGGACAGGTACTGGTCGTCGATGGCGGGATGGTGATGTGATCCCCCTTTCCCTTCGCTGAGGGTTATCCATGGCAATGGACATGAAGCAGCTCGAGGAGAAGGTCAAAGACATTATCGTCGAAGAGCTTGGCGTCGAGCGCGACAAGCTCACCAACGACGCGAGCTTCATGGAAGACCTGGGCGCCGACAGTCTCGACACGGTCGAGCTGGTCATGGCGTTCGAGAAGGAGTTCGACATCGACATCCCGGACGAGGAAGCGGAGAAGCTCCGCACCGTCGGGGCGGCGATGAGCTATCTCCACGACAAGATGGGGAAAGGCAAGTAAGTGACTCGCCGGGTGGCGGTCACGGGGATGGGACTCGTGACGCCGGTTGGAAACGACGTCGCGAGCACCTGGGCCGCACTCGTTGCCGGACAATCGGGAGCGGGTCCGATCACCCGCTTCGACCACAGCCTGCTCCCCGTGCACTTCGCCTGCGAAGTGAAGGGGTTCGATCCGCTCCAGTACATCGATAAGAAGGAAGCGCGCCGCTACGACCTGTTCTCCCAGTTCGCGATGGGGGCGGCGGTGCAGGCGGTGCGCGACTCCTGCCTCGAGAAGAGCCCGCTGGATCCCAAACGCATCGGCGTCATCATCGGCACCGGCACCGGCGGCATCGCGACGT
>JBLNGI010000009.1:0-25232 GCA_050264615.1 Gemmatimonadota bacterium | reverse complement strand
CGTGGGTCCGCATGACGTCGGCCAGCGCGTCGCCGTTCGCGAGCCCGATCACGCGATGTCCTTTGATCGAGAGCAGCGTGGTCAGCAGCTTGAGATTGTCCGGCTGATCTTCGACGACCACGATAGTGGCCACGGTCACCGTGCCTGTGGGAGCGTGAACCAGAAGGTGCTGCCCTTGCCCACTTCGCTCTCGACGCCGATCTCTCCGCCCTGCATTTCCACCAGACGCCGCGACAGCGCGAGCCCGAGTCCGGTCCCCTCGTACTTGCGACTCGCCGACGCATCGAGCTGCGCAAACTCCTGGAACAACTTGGACTGATCCTCGGCCGCGATGCCGATGCCGGTGTCGCTCACCGCGATCCGGGCCTCGGCGCCGCCGTTGACCGCTCCCGCAGCCAGCGTTATGCGCCCGCCGTCGGGCGTGAACTTGATCGCGTTGGACAAGAGGTTGAGCAGGATCTGGCGAACCCGGCCCGGGTCGGCGTGCACTCGCAGATCCTGTGGGGGGGGGGAGACCACCAGCGCATGCCCGTGCTTCTGCACCTGCGCGTGCACACTGCCCGCCGCTTCCGCGAGCAGCACCGCCAGCTCCACCGTTTCTGGCTTCAGCTCCATGCGGCCCGCTGCGATGCGCTGCAGGTCGAGCAGCTCGTTGATCAGCTCGAGCAGCTGCTTGCCGTTGCGGGCGACGGTCTCGAGGAAATCACGCTGCTGTGCGGAGAGTGGCCCCAGGTCTTCGATGAGCAGCAGATCGGTGAACCCGATGATGCTGTTCAGTGGCGTGCGCAGCTCGTGCGAGATGTTGGACAGGAACTGATCCTTGGTCTTCATGGCGGCGTCCAGGTCGGCATTGAGCTGCTCCAGTCGCTTGGCCGTTTGCCGCACCTCGACGGCCAGGCGCCGCGTGTTCTGATGCGCCGCGGCGCGCTCGCACGCGATCGCGAGATTGGGGGCGGCCTGGTCGAGGGCGGCCCGCTCGTCTTCACCGAACTGCGGGCCGGGGACGACGCCAAGCACGCCGATGAGCTTCGAGCCTGACCTCAGCGGCACGAGCACGAACCCCTGTGGCATCGCCATGCTCATGCGCAGTTGGTGGCGCACCGCCTGGATGGCTTCACCGTGATAATGAATCGATCGCGTCGCATCCCCCATGAGATCGCGCATCGTCGCGCGGGACACGGAACGGGGCTCGATGCCGCGCGAGGTCGTCGCGGCCCACTCGTTGGAATCGTAGGCGGGCTGATACAGGACGATCCCCGGCGCGCGGGTCGCGGCCGAGATGATGCCGAGCGCCTGCGCGAGGCCGCTGCCGGCTTCGTCGGCCGAGGTGTTCAGCGCCGCGAGCAGCTGCGCGAGATACGCGTGCAGCTCCTCGCGCCAGGCCAGGGTGCGCGCCATGTGATTGAGGCCCCGCGCGATGGTGCCGAATTCCCCCGGCTGGTCCTCGGGGAGGGGCTCGAGGAACTGCCCATCGGCGACCCGCTGCAGGGCCTGGGCGATCCGCGAAAACGGAGTCGCGAGCCGCCGGCGGTTGTACCAGAAGCCCAGCCCAAGCACGGTGAGCATCGCGACAAACAGAACGCTGGCGGCGAGCGCCGCCTGCAACGCATCGTCGCCCGCGTCGGCCGCCAACTCCGCGGCGGCCGTCGCTTCCGCGGCGACGAGCGGGGAAGGTTGGACCCGTTGGATCCGCTCGAGACGCTGCGCCAGCTCGATCATGGCGGTCTGGGTAGCGCGAGCGCTCCGCCAGGTGGCGACCTGGGTGATCAGGCCGACCAGTGCGACCGCGACGAATGTCGCGGCGAAGAGGCGGGTGATGCTCGGCGCGCGCGGGGCGGGGGGCATGGCGGCGAAATAACTATGAAGAGGTCAGTCAGTGACACACAAGAGGAAACTGGCGCCGGTCAGGGGGGCACGCTACACTTCGGGCCTTTCCCGGGGGCCCAGGCCTGACCGATTTGCTCGTCGTGTTGCGCGAGGCGCTCGCCGCCTCGTACGCCGTGGACCGCGAGTTGGGCCGCGGGGGCATGGCCACCGTCTTTCGCGCCGAAGATCTCAAGCACCGGCGTCAGGTGGCGATCAAGGTGCTGGACCAGGAAGTCTCGGCGCAGATCGGACCCGAGCGGTTCGCCCGCGAGATCGAGATCGCCGCCCGGCTGCAACACCCCCATATCCTCCCCCTCTATGACTCCGGCTCGGCCGGCGGCCTCCTCTATTACGTGATGCCGCTGGTCGAAGGCGAGTCTCTGCGCGATCGCCTCGATCGAGAGAAGCAGCTCTCGCAGGAAGAGGCTGCTCGCATCGTCACGGAGGTCGCGAGTGCGCTGAGCTATGCGCATAGCCACGGGGTCGTACATCGCGACATCAAGCCGGAGAACATTCTGCTGTCTGGTGGGACAGCGGTGGTCGCCGATTTCGGCATCGCCCGCGCCGTGGATGAGAGCGAACAATCGCTCACCAAGGCGGGCACCGTCATCGGCACGCCCGCGTACATGAGTCCGGAGCAGGCGACCGGGGCCACGCAGATCGACGGGCGCAGCGATCAATACAGCCTGGCATGCGTGCTGTACGAGCTGCTCGTGGGCCAACCCCCCTTCACCGGACCGACCGCGCAGGCGATCATCGCGCGTCACTCGCTCGACATGGTCTCTCCTCCCTCCATCATGCGGCCGGGAATCCCGGATGCGATGGAGGACGCACTGCTCAAGGCGCTCTCCAAAGTACCCGCTGACCGCTACGCCACCACGACGTTGTTTGCCGAAGCGCTCGCGGTGCCCTCGCGAGCTTCGGGATACCGCGGCCGGCTGACCGACAGCCGCGTCGCGGCACCGCGGCGTCCGTGGCGACCAACGGTCGCCGCGCTCGCGGGAGTGGTCGTGCTCCTGGGCGGCACGTGGGCCGTGCTGGCGGCCATCCGCAAGGGTGGCGGAGCCGGGGCGGCCGGAGACTCCGATCCGCGGCGCATCGCCGTCCTGTACTTCGAGCCGCGCGGCAACTCGGCACGCACCCAGTATCTCGCTGATGGGCTGACCGAAGCGCTGATCCACGAGCTGTCGGCGGTGAAGGCGCTGCAGGTGATTTCGGCCAACGGTGTGCGGCCGTTCCGCAATGCGTCCGCGTCCGTTCGTCCCGACAGCTTGCGGCGCTCGCTCGGAGTCGGGACGGTCGTGCAGGGGACGGTGACGGAAGAAGGCAACCGGCTGCGCGTGGACGTGGCGCTGGTGAATGCCGCCACGGGCACCGAAACCAAGAGCACGAGACTCGAACGTCCGCGCACCGAGCTGTTCGCGCTGCAGGACACACTGTCGCTAGCCGTGTCGCAGTTCCTGCGGGAGGCGATCGGCGAGGAAGTCCAGCTGCGCGAGACGCGGGCCGGCACTCGCAACGTGGCCGCGTGGGAGCTCGTGCAGCGCGCCGGCGAAGAACGGAAGACGTTCGACAGCCTTGTTGCCGCGGGCAACGTCGACGTCGGTGCCGCCGTGCTTGGGCGCGCCGACTCGCTGCTCGTTCAGGCCGCGAACCTCGATCCCAAGTGGACCTTGCCGATCGTGGAGCGTGGCTGGCTGACGTGGGAGCAACGGCGTGTGGTCGGGCTCGACAAGGGGCCGGCCCGCGAATGGACCGATCGTGGGCTGCAGTTCGCCGAGCAGGTGTTGCGCATGCAGACCGACTCCGAAGCGATTCACCTCCGCGGCACGATGCGGTACATCCGCTATCTCATCAATATCGACGTCGGCTCGCTCAGCGGAGAGCGCCTGCTCGACGCCGCCGAGGCCGATTTGCGGGCCGGCGGCGCGGCCCGTTCCAACCCCCGGCGCGCATCCGCGCTCGCGCTGCTCAGTCACTTGCTGATGCGGCGATCCGAGACCGCTCAGGGCAAGCTCGCCGCGCTGCAAGCCTGGGAAGCGGACGAGTATCTCACCGAGGCGAGCGCGGTCCTGTGGCGACTGTATGCCGCGTCGCTCGACCTCGAGGATGCGGCGGAAGCGACGCGCTGGTGCGGTGAAGGGCGGCGCCGCTTCCCCAACGACCCGTTCTTCACCGAATGCCGGATCTCGCTCTACGCCCTGCGCGGCCTGAAGCCGGACGTGCCGGCGCTGTGGTCTCTCGTGGACCAGTACGCGCGGATGTTTCCCGAGAATCAGCAGGTGTACCGGCGCAAGCGCGCCCAGATGCTCCTGTCGATGGCGCTCGTCAACGCGGGCCTGCGCGACAGCGCCAGCTCGGTGGCGCTGCATGCGCGCGGGGACCCGACCGTCGATCCGACCAACGATTTGATGTACCTCGAGGTGGCAGCCCGCAACGTGATGGGCGATCGGGAGGAGGCGCTGCGGGTGCTCCAGCGCTATCTGGCCACCAACCCGCAGGACCGCGAGTCCTTCGCGCGCGATGAGACGTGGTTCTTCAGAGGGCTGAGGGACGATCCGCGCTTCAAGGCACTAGTCGGCACCGGACGATGACATTAGTGTAGGGGAGCGCTTACATGGGTCGTTTCCTTCGCATTTCGCGTCACGCACCCAAGTACCACGACAACAGCGTTTTAGCGTCAGCGCAGTGACTGGTGTGTGCCTTGCAAAGCCCGGCCGCGGCCGGAGGCCTGTCCTTTAACCATTGGAGCGACACATGAAGCGGTGGATGATCGGCGGAATTGTACTCGGGGTTGGTGCAGTGTTTGCCGCATGCGCGGATCGGACGAGCGACGCGCCTTCGGCGCCGGTCGCCAGCGTGAATGCACCAACCAAACTTCCCGCCTGCGATTTGCAGAACAGCAACCAATTGATCGCCAAATACTTCGGACCAGCCGATGCGAAGACCGCGAAGGATCTGACAGATCAGATCACCGCCGCGGGCGCCGGTTCGCTGATTGCGCGCGATCGCGGGTTCGACCTGATCGCGCTCATCGCAAACAACGCGGCGGCCGGAACGGGTGGCGACGCCGCTTCAGCATCGTCGCTGATCAATGCGGTGACGGCGTGTATGTTCCGCGATGAAGCGGAGCTGCCCGCAAACTTCCCCGAGGACTACACGGTTGCGGTGACGACCGCGGCTCCGGGCGGTCTTGGGGTGCGCGGCGGTGCCGCGGACGACACGCTGCCGGTGATTTCGCGTGGGGGGTTCTCAGGTGTCGGGACTCAGCCGGGCGGGACGTGGACGGCGATGCTCGCCGGAAATCCGGCGCCCGCGCGTCTCGTTCTGTACGGTCGTCCGGGCACGACGCCCAACAGCTACGACTGGAAAGTCCTGCCGCGTAACGCCGCATTCAATCCGCCCGCCATCGTCGGCGTTTGTATCGACGTGGATGTCGCGACGACGTCGATGTTGCACGAGGAGCACATTGGCTTGCTGACGTTCTCGGCGGCCTATTTCCTCGACCCGGCCACGTGCGCCCCGCTCAGCGCGCGCCGTGGCCTCTCGAAATGGGCGCAGCAGCTGGCGCAGCTGTTCCTGCCCCGTCCGCTGCAGGCCACCGCCCTTACCAGGGGCGGCATCGGCGGGTCGACGGGCGGCATCGGCAGCGAGTTCTCTGCGAACGACGTCGCGAACGTGAATATCACATTCACCATTCAGCCCCCCGCGACCGTGACGGTTGGTCAGGTCTTCACCGTGCAGGTTCGCGCGAGCGACCCGGTAACCGGCGCGACGGTTGGCGGTACCCAGGTTTCGATCCTCGCGGTCAACAACAACGGAGTCCCGAAGCAGCTGCTGGGTACTCTGTCGCAGACGACGAACAATGCCGGTATCGCCACGTTCGGCGATCTGGCGTTCGACCCGAACAGCACCGGTGGATTCCGGCTGGTGGTCGGTGGCGGCGTCCTGGGCCGTCCAGCGATTAGCGTTGGCCAGACCACTTCGAACAAGGTGAACGCGAAGCCGGCGAAGTAACGCGGAGAAGATGCAGGAAACGGAGGGCGGCTCTGTCGAGCCGCCCTCCGTCGTTTAGGTTTGTGCAGCGTGAAACCGACCCATCTCGGGATCATCGGCCTGGGCGCGATCGGCGGCTCGCTGGCGCGCCAAGGCAAGCTGGCAGGTGTGCCGACGATTGTCGGCTGGTCACCGGAGCCCGCCGAACGCGCGCTGGCGGCGCAGCAGGGCGCGCTCGACGATGCGCCGGCCCGCGCCACCGATGTCGCCCGCGGGGCCGATCTGCTGATCCTCGCCGCGCCGCCGGCCGCGAACATCGCGCAGCTGGATGCCATCGTGCCCCACCTCAAACCCGGCGCGCTCGTGACGGATGTCGGATCCGTGAAGCGCGGCATCGTGGCCCGCGCGGAGAGCCTGGGGATCGGCACGCGCTTTGCCGGCAGCCATCCCCTCGCGGGGACGCATCGGCGCGGGTTCGAGGCGTCGCGCGCCGATCTGTTTCGCGGCGCGGTGGTCTATGTGACGCCGTGCCGGGACGGCGCCGACGCGGCGCGCGAGATCGCGCATTTCTGGAAGGACGTGCTCGAGGCGGAGCCGGTGGTGTTGGCCGCGGCGCGCCACGATGCGCAGCTCGCGGCGACGAGTCACGTGCCGCAGGTCGTCGCCTCGCTGTTGGGAGATTTTCTGGCCCGCCACGCACCGCCGGGATCGTCGTTTGGGCCGGGAGCGATGGACACGACGCGCCTGGCGGCGAGTGACCCCGCGCTGTGGACGGAGATCCTGCTCATGAACCGCGACGAGATTCTTCCGGCGCTGCGCGCGCTGGAGGAATCGCTCGGCACGGTGGAGCGCGCCCTGGAAGTGGGGGACGCGGCGGCGCTCACCGACTGGCTCACGCGGGCGGCGAACTGGAGGCAGCGTCTTGGTTAGCGGCGTCGTCCGACCGCCGGGCGATAAAAGCATATCGCATCGCGTGCTCATGCTGGCGGCCCTGGCCAAAGGAAAGAGCGAGCTCAGCGGCCTGCTCACGGGAGACGACGTGAAGTCGAGCGCGCGGGTGCTGCGTCAGCTCGGCGTGGACATTTCGAGGATTCAGGAGTTGGGAGTCAGGATTTCGGGCTCCAAACTCCGCGCTCCCAACTCCCGTTTGAACTGCGGCAACTCAGGGACCACCGCTCGCCTCATGCTCGGGATCCTCGCCGGCCAGAGCTTCGCGGCGACGCTGACGGGCGATGCCTCGCTGCGCCGCCGGCCGATGCGCCGGGTGACCGAGCCACTGAAGGAGATGGGAGCGAGGATTCAGGAGCGGGGGGACGGACTCCCGCTGACGATTCGCGGTGGCACGTTGCGCGGGCTCAGCTACACAAGTCCGGTCGCGAGTGCCCAGGTGAAGAGCGCGATCCTGTTGGCCGGTTTAACGGGCAATGTGCCGGTCTCGATCCGCGAACCGTATCGGTCGAGAGATCATACCGAACGCCTTTTCGCGCACTTGGGCCTGGGTATACACGAACGAGATGGGGCGATCGTGTTTGAACCGGCGGTCGGGACGTCCGGCCGTCCGGCCGCCTTCAAACTCTCCGTGCCGGGTGACCCGTCCTCGGCTGCGTTCATGGTTGCTGCGGCACTACTTGCCGAGTGCGGCGACCTCACGATCGAAAATGTCGGAGTGAATCCGACGCGCACCGGCTTCATCGTCGTGCTGGAGCGGATGGGCGCACATGTTGACCGCGTCAATCTGCGAGACGAAGGTGGCGAACCCGTTGCGGACCTCGTGGTGCGACCGGCGAGCCTGAGTGGCACTGAGGTAACGGCCGCCGAGATCCCGACGCTCGTGGACGAGGTTCCGATCCTCGCAGTATTGGCGAGCCGAGCGCGCGGGGCAGCCGTCTTTCGGGACGTCGGCGAGTTGCGCGTCAAAGAGAGCAATCGACTCGAGCTGATTGCCGCGAATCTGCGCGCCGTAGGCGTGAACGCTGCGGTGCAGGGGAACGATCTGCATGTCGAAGGGACCGATCGGCCGCCGCGCGGGAACGTCGAAACGGCCAAGGATCACCGCCTCGCCATGGCGTTTGCGGTGCTCGGCACAGTTCCCGGGGCCGCGGTCAAACTGTCGGAGCGGAAATCGGTGGCGATCAGCTATCCCAACTTCTTCCGCGACCTGAAGCGATGCTGCGCGTAATCGCGATCGATGGGCCCGCGGCGTCGGGCAAGAGCTCTACGGCGGGGCTCGTGGCGCAGAGCCTCGGATGGGCGCACCTGGACTCGGGGGCCCTGTACCGCGCCCTCACGCTGGCGGCCCTGGACCACGCGCGGCGCGGGGAGCTGGTGTCCAGCCAGCGGATCGTGGCGCTGGCGGAGGAGCTGCCGGTGCGGCTCGTGCTCGTGGGGGCCACGTTTCGGCCGGAGGTCGCCGGGGTGGACGTGGACGAGGTGATTCGGAGCGAGCGGGTCACACAAGCCGTCTCCGCGCTCGCCGCCCTGCCGGAGGTGCGGACCTGGGTAAATACCCAGCAGAGAAGGGCGGTCGAAGGGGGGGGAGGGCGGGGTGTGGTCGTGGACGGGCGGGATATCGGGACCGTCGTGTTTCCCGACGCTCCCCTGAAGATCTTTTTGACGGCGACACCGGAGGCGCGGGCCCGGCGGCGGCTGTCCCAGCGCGGCCAGGACGTCGACCTGGACCTGGTCAGGCGCGAAAGCCAGGCGCTGGCGGCCCGGGACGCCGCCGACTCCGAGCGGCCGATCGCGCCCCTCAGGCCGGCCCCGGACGCGGTTTTGCTCGACACCACCGCCCTGACGCTGGAAGCGCAGGTGGCGCAGGTAGTTGAACTGGCGCGCCAGCGGTTCCCTGGGTAGGTTTCCGCCCGTAATTCGACAGGCTGAGGCCTGTGCTCGGCACCACTGTCCCGAAAGGACATTGCGCGACGAGAAATCCAAAAACTCATAACCGAACCGGTGTACCGAATGCTCGTTGAAGCACGTGACGTAGAAGATTTCGAAGAAGACGTACCCGTCCGCAAAGCCCCCCGCTCGCAACTCCGCGTCCGCTCCGGCCTCGACGAGGAATATTCCTCCGACGAGATCGCCAAGATGACCGAGCTGTACGAAGGGACGCTGTCGAATATCGAAGAAGGCGAAATCGTCAAATCGAAGGTGCTCCGCGTGACCGACACCGCCGTCATCCTCGACGTCGGCTTCAAGTCGGAAGGCGCCGTAGCGATCGACGAGTTCAAGGATCCCAAGAGCCTCAAGGAGGGTGACGAGATCGAGGTCTTTCTCGAACACCTCGAGGACCAGGAAGGCGCCGTCGTGCTTTCGAAGAAGAAAGCCGACTTCATGCGCGTGTGGGAGCGGATCCGCGAGGCGCACGAGAAGGACGAAGGCGTCACCGGCACGCTGGTGAAGAAGATCAAGGGCGGCGTCGTGGTCGACCTGATGGGTGTGGATGCGTTCCTGCCCGGCAGCCAGATCGCGCTGCGCCGCGTGCCGAACATCGACGAGCTGCTCGGCCAGAGCTTCGAATTCAAGATCATCAAGCTGAACAAGCGGCGCCGCAACATCGTCGTGTCGCGGCGCGTGCTGCTCGAGGCGGAGCGCAAGACGAAGCGCGACGTCCTCATGAAGGAGCTGTCGGTCAATCAGGTGCGGAAAGGCGTCGTCAAGAACATCACCGATTTCGGCGCCTTCATCGATCTCGGCGGCGTCGACGGCCTGCTGCACATCACCGATATGAGCTACGGCCGCGTGTCGCACCCGAGCGAGATGGTGCAGATCGGTCACGAGCTCGAGGTCAAGGTCCTCGATATCGATTGGGAGCGCGAGCGCATTTCGCTCGGCCTGAAACAGCTCCAGCCGTATCCGTGGCAGAACGTCGCGGCGAAGTATCCGGTTGGAACGCGGGTGCAGGGCAAGGTCGTCTCAATAACGAACTACGGCGCGTTCGTGGAGCTCGAGCCCGGCATCGAAGGCCTGGTGCACATCTCCGAAATGAGCTGGACCCGCAACGTCCGCCATCCGTCGAAGCTCGTGTCGATCGGCGAGTCGATCGAGGCGGTCGTGCTCAAGGTCGACGAGACCGAAGAGAAGGTCTCGCTCGGCATGAAGCAGACGGAGCAGGATCCGTGGATGGCGCTGCCGCAGAAGTATCCGGTCGGCACGCGCCTGCGCGGCAAGGTGCGCAACCTGACCTCGTTCGGCGCGTTCGTCGAAATCGAGCCGGGGATCGACGGCCTGATCCACATCTCCGACATGTCGTGGACGAAGCGCGTGCAGCATCCGTCCGAGGTCGTGAAGAAGGGCGACGAGGTGGACGTCCTGATTCTGAACGTCGATGCCGAGAACAAGCGGATCTCACTCGGGCTGAAACAGGCGCAGGAAGATCCGTGGCTCCGCATCGGTGAGACCTACCCCGTCGGCACCGAGCTCCGTGGCCGCGTGATGCGGCTGATGGACAAGGGCGTGGTGGTCGATCTGGGGAGCGACATCGAGGGCTTTGTGCCGATGTCGCAGCTCGGCATTCCGGACATTCAGCAGCCGGGGGACGCGGTCAAAGAAGGACAGGCGGTCGAGTTGAAGGTGCTCGAGGTCGATCCGATTCATCATCGGATCGTGCTCGCGGCGACCGGCTTCCCGAAAGACGACATCATTCCGGTCCCGACTCCCGCACCGGCAGCCGAGGACGAGCAAAAGCTGGACGCGTAGACGCACCGCGGTGAACAGCCTAAAGGGGACGGGGTTATCCTGTCCCCTTTTCCTTTCGAGCCATACATTTTCCGGATGTCCATGCGAGAAAAGCTCGAGCTGCTCCAGCAGAAGCGTTCCGAATCCGAGCAGGGCGGCGGCACCGACCGCATCGAGACTCAACACAAAAAAGGGAAGATGACGGCGCGCGAGCGGCTGGACGTGCTGCTCGATCCCGGCTCCTTCGTCGAGCTCGACCGCTTCGTCACGCATCGGGCGACCGATTTCGGCCTCGCCGATCAGAAGGTGCTCGGCGACGGCGTGGTGACGGGATGGGGGCGGGTCGAAGGCCGGCTCGTGTACGTATTCTCCCAGGACTTCACGGTGTTCGGCGGGTCGCTCTCCGAGGCCCACGCCGAGAAGATCTGCAAGGTGATGGATCTCGCCATGCAGAACGGCGCGCCGATGGTGGGTCTCAACGACTCCGGTGGGGCGCGCATTCAGGAAGGCGTCGCGTCGCTCGGCGGTTACGCCGGGATCTTCCTGCGCAACACGCTGGCGTCCGGCGTCATCCCTCAAGTCAGTGCCATCCTCGGCCCGTGCGCCGGCGGTGCCGTGTACAGTCCCGCGATCACCGACTTCATCTTCATGGTGCGCGGCGTCTCGTACATGTTCGTGACCGGCCCCAACGTCGTGAAGACGGTCACGCACGAGGAAGTCGACTTCGAAAAGCTGGGCGGCGCCGATGTGCACGGCGGGACCTCCGGGATCGCCCACTTCGTTCACAACTCCGAGCTCGAGTCCCTCACCGCGGTTCGCACGCTGCTCGGGTTCCTGCCCGGCAACAATCTGGACTCTCCTCCGGTCCGGCAGTCCGACGACCCGACCGACCGGCGGGAAGAAGCGCTGCTGGAGGTTGTCCCCGACGAGCCCACCAAGCCCTACGACATGCACGACGTGCTGAAGCATGTCATCGACAACGGCAAGTTCCTCGAGGTCCAGCCGGATTACGGCAACAATCTGATCGTCGGATTCGCGCGACTCGCGGGCCGGCCCGTGGGGATCATCGCCAATCAGCCCGCAGCGCTCGCCGGCGTGCTCGACATCGCCGCGTCCCTGAAGGGCGCGCGGTTCATCCGGTTCTGCGACGCCTTCAACGTTCCACTCGTGACGTTCGAGGATGTGCCCGGGTTCCTTCCCGGCGTCGCGCAGGAGCACGGGGGCATCATCAAGCACGGCGCGAAGCTGCTGTTTGCCTACTGCGAGGCGACGGTCCCCAAACTGACGGTGATCACCCGCAAGGCGTATGGTGGCGCGTACGACGTCATGAGTTCCAGGCACATCCGCGGCGATTACAACGTCGCCTGGCCCACCGCCGAGATCGCGGTGATGGGGCCCAAAGGGGCGGTGGAGATCCTCTATAAAGGAGAGGCGAGCGAGGAGCGAACGAATGAGTATCGGGAAAAGTTCGCCCACCCCTACGAGGCCGCCGCACGCGGCTACCTGGACGACATCATCGACCCGCGCGACACGCGGCCGCGACTGATCGAAGCGCTGCTGACGCTCGAGACCAAGCGCGCCAAGAATCCGCCCAAGAAGCATGGCAACATTCCTCTATAAGGCGGCGCTGGGTCTGCTCCTGGCGCAGAGTCCCACTCCGCCGGACTCGCTGCGCGCGGAGCTGTGGGCGCGCCTGAGCGCCGACTCGACCGACGGTCCCGCCTGGCTCGAGCTCGGGCGATTCTATCTCGAGCGCAACGCCGAGTACCATGCACATCGGAAACCGGTGCCGATCGACACGATCGCGGCGCACGGCACGCTCGACACCGCGCAGTTGGCATTCGATCGCGCGATTCGCTGGAGCCCCGGCACACGCACGGCCGATTCGGCGCGCGTGTTCCGCGTGTATGCCGTGGGCGAGCGCGCGTACGTCGACTGGGAGAGCGCGGGCGCTGCGGCAGCCACGTTGACCTGGCACACCCTTCCCGAATCGCTGCGGCTGCCGCCCGTCCTCGAGGAGCTCGGAGAAAACCTGCTGCGCGCCTGCCCGCATCAGGGCCTCTTGCTCACCGCGGATGAGACCGACACCCAGGCCGCCTGGTATCTGCGGTTCGGCCGCGGCCTCCGGCCCGACCTCGTCGTCGTGCCGCTCGAGCGCTGGCGCGCCGACAGTGTCCTGCGCAATCGCGTGTTGCGGGAACTGAAAGCGCGTGACGTGTCGCTCCGGACGCTCTCTCAGACACGCGCGCTGTGCGCGAGTATGGGGTTCGAGAAGGCCCCCGAGCTCCGCCCCTCGATGAAATGGAACAAGCGCCCGCTCGTGTGGGTGACCGGAAAGGAATCCAAAGCTGACCGCGTGCCGGCGCGGGATTTCGTGTTCGCGGCCCTGCGGCTTGCGATCGACGAGCACGAGACCTGGACCACGCCGGCCCTCACGTTGTACCGGCGCGCGGCCGACCAGGTGGGAGACCTCTGCGACGCGTTCGAAACGTTTGGAGTTGAAGAAGAGGTCGGGTGTCGCTGAAACGCGTGCTGGTCGCGAACCGCGGCGAGATCGCGGTTCGCGTGATCCGCGCGTGTCACGAAGAGGGCCTCGACGCGGTTGCGGTCTACTCCGAGCCTGACCGGCTCGCGCCCCACGTCCGCAATGCGGACGCGGCCGTCCTGCTCGGTCCCGCTCCGTCCGGTGAGTCGTATCTCGACATCAAGAAGCTGATCGCGGCCGCCAAGGACACGGGCTGCCAGGCGATTCATCCGGGATATGGGTTCCTCTCCGAGCGTGCCCCATTCGCCGAGGCATGCCTCCAGAACGGGCTCATTTTCGTGGGCCCCCCGGCGAGCGCGATCCGCGCCATGGGCGACAAGACCGAAGCTCGGCGGCGGATGCAGGCTGCTGGAGTGCCCGTCGTTCCGGGGACGGCGCTGCCACTGCGCGACCCTGCGGAAGCGAAGCGGGAGGCCAAGCGCCTGGGCTACCCCGTGCTGCTCAAAGCGGTGGCGGGCGGCGGTGGCAAGGGCATGCGGCGGGTGTCCGGCGATGCGGAGATCGAGACCGCGTTCCACGCCGCCAAGCGTGAAGCGCAGAAGGCGTTTGGCGACGGCAGCGTCTACATCGAAAAGTACCTCGAGCGCCCGCGACACATCGAGATTCAGGTCCTCGCCGATCATCGCGGCCGGGTCGTCGCGCTGGGCGAGCGCGAGTGCAGCATCCAGCGGCGCCATCAAAAGCTGATCGAAGAGGCGCCGTCCGCCGCCGTGTCACCGGCGCTCCGGCGGCGGCTCTCCGAAGCGGCTACCGCCGCGGCGGGGTCCGTGGGATACGTGGGGGCGGGGACGATCGAATTCCTGCTCGCCCCCTCGGGCGAGTTCTACTTCCTCGAGATGAACACGCGCATCCAGGTCGAGCATCCCGTCACGGAGCTGGTCTACGGCGTCGACATCGTGCGCGAGCAGCTGCGCATCGCGGGCGGGCAGGCGATGCGGGTGCATGGTGCGACCGGACCCGGCGGGCAGCTGCATCCGCGCGGGCACGCGATCGAATGCCGGATCACGGCGGAGGATCCGTTCAACGATTTCCTGCCGGCGACAGGCGTGCTCCAATACCTGCGCGCGCCCAGTGGGCCCGGGATTCGCTGGGATTCGGGCGTCGAGGCCGGCAACGACGTGACGCTGTTCTACGACCCCTTGCTCGCGAAGCTGATCGCCTGGGGCGAGACGCGCGAAGTGGCGATTCAGCGCATGCGGCGCGCGCTGAGCGAGCTGGTGATCGTGGGCCTGCCCACGAGCCAGCCGTTCCATCTCCGCGTTATGGACGATTCCGCGTTCATCAAGGGCGATATCGACATCACGTACCTCGAGCGCGTAGGCGCCCGGATCCTGGCGGCGCCCCCGAGACCCGGACTCGAGCGGGCGTTGGCGGTCGCGGCCGCGCTCGTTGCCGATGAGAAACACGACCGACCGCCGCCTGGCAGTTTGACCGCCCGACCGCCGCAGTCAGACGCATGGACGCAAGCCGCTCGCCTCGACGCGCTTCGCGATCAGCTCGAGTGAGCGACATCGTGACGATCACGGGGATTGCGGTCGGCGGAGACGGCGTGGGGCGGTTGAGTGATGGGCGCGTCGTGTTCGTGCCGCGCACCGCTCCGGGCGATCGCATCCGGCTGCGCGAGGGCTCGCTGCAACGCCACCGCAATTTCGCGCGCGGGGAGCTGGGCGAGATTGTGGAGGCGAGTCCGAATCGCGTGACGCCGCCGTGCCCGCACTACACGCACGATCACTGCGGCGGCTGCCAGCTGCAGCATCTCGCCTACGACACGCAGCTCAGCGCCAAGCGGACGATCGTGGGCGACACGCTGCGTCGGATTGGGAAGCTGAAGGTCGAGGGTCTGGAGATTGTCGAGGCTCTGGAGGAATGGCGCTACCGCAGCAAGATCTCCATGGAAGTGAAAACGTCGGCCGGCCTGCACCCCTACGACCGGCCGAACTTCGTATTTCCACTCGCCGATTGCCACATCACCGACCTTCGGTTGATGGCTCTGTGGCGCGAGCTGCGGCCCCGGCTCGCACTGCTGCCGCAACCGCTCACGCGTCTCACGCTGCGGCTCGATCGTGACGAGCGGCGCCACATCATCGCGGAATCAGCCGGCGAGCCCTGGCTCAACGCGCCCGAGCTGCAGCGCGCGCTCGCCGGGGCGGGCGCCGTGAACGGCGACGTGGTGTGCTGGTGGCAGCCCGTGGATGGGGCCGCTCGTGTCGTGGCCGGACCGGCGACCGGCTTTCCCGCGACCGCGTTCGAACAGGTGAACCCCGGAATGGGGATGCTCACGCGCCAATGGGCCGTCGCGCAGCTCGGCGATGTGAAAGGGCAAATGGTCTGGGACCTCTACGGAGGCATCGGCGATACGGCCGCGCTCCTGGTGGAACGAGGCGCCAGCGTTGTGAGCGTCGACGCGGACGAGCAGGCCGTGAGTTGGGGCCGCGAGCGGCTGCCCGCGGCGCGCTTCATCGCGGCTCGCGCCGAGGACGTGTTGCCGAGCCTGCCGCCGCCGCATGCGGTGGTCGTGAATCCGCCCCGGGGTGGGTTGCACTGGGACGTATCGCTGAAACTGACGTCGGAACCGGTGGCGAAGCTCGTCTACATTTCCTGCGATCCGGCCACGCTGGCCCGCGATCTGAGCAGGCTGAATGTGAACTATGTGGTCAGAGCGGTCCGCGCATTCGATCTCTTCCCGCAGACTGCGCACGTGGAGACCGTTGCCGTGCTTGAGGCGGCATGAGCGTCGGACGGTCGGACGGTCTGACGGTTGGACGGAGCAACGGCGCCAACCTGCAGTTACAGTCCAACAGTCCGACCGTCCAACTGTCCGACTCCGTATGAAGTACCACGTTTCTATTCGGGGCCGCACCTATGTCATCGCCGTCGACGGAGGCGCCGTGACCGTCGACGGCGACCGCCTGGAATCGCATTGGGCCGCCATCCCGGGCACACCGCTCGTACATCTACTCCTGGGCAAGGAGTCCTGGACGGTCGCCTGCCAGCAGCTTGACGGTGGGCGCTGGGCGCTGGGCGCGGCCGGAGAGCGGCTCGAGGTCGAGGTCCAGGACGATCGATCCCGGCAGATCGAGGCGCTGACCGGCCAGGGCCGGAAGGCGACGGTCGGCGGCGTGGTCAAAGCGCCCATGCCCGGGTTGGTGGTCCGCGTGGAGGTCAAAGTCGGGCAGCAGGTTCAGGCCGGCGCGGGCCTGGTCGTCGTCGAGGCCATGAAAATGGAAAACGAGCTGCGGGCGCAGACGCGCGGCGTCGTCGAGCAGGTTCACGTCAAAGCGGGGGAGCGCGTCGAGAAGGGTGCGCCGCTCGTGACACTCGCCCAACCCCAGAGTTGACACCCGCTTACGCCCCGGTTAGAGTTCGCGTCTGCCAAATTCCAGGACACAAGTCGGGCATGAAGACGTACACATTGAAGACGCAGGACATCGAGCGCCGCTGGTGGCTGGTCGATGCCGCCGAGCAGCCGCTCGGCCGGCTCGCGAGCCGCATCGCGCAGATCCTGCGTGGCAAGCACAAGCCGACGTTCACGCCGCACGTCAATGGCGGCGATTTCGTCATCGTCATCAACGCCGAGAAGGTGCAGCTGACGGGCCGCAAGGTCGAACAGAAGCGCTACTTCCGGCACACCGGCTACATGGGGCATGAGCGCTTCACCCCGGTCAGCAAGGTTACAGCCAAGTTTCCCGAGCGGGTGATCGAGAAAGCGGTGTGGGGGATGTTGCCGAAGACGACGTTGTCGCGCCAGCACGTGAAGCAAATGCTCAAGGTCTACGCCGGCCCAGAGCACCCCCACGCGGCGCAACAGCCGACGACCCTCGCTCTCGCGGAGACTAAATGACGGCGATTACCCCGGAGCTGCGCTGGCACGCGATCGGCCGCCGCAAGCTCGGCATCGCGCGCGTCTATCTGACGCCGGGATCGGGCAAGTGGAGCATCAACGGGCGCACGCTGGGCGACTATTTCCCCCGGCCCTCGCTCGTGTCGCACATTCAGCAGCCGTTCACCGCGACCGACACGCTCGGTGCATTCGACGTGAAGGCTCGTGTGGTGGGCGGCGGGCTCACGGGCCAGGCGGGCGCGATGCGGTTGGGTATTGCGCGCGCGCTGGTGTTGGCCGACGACCGGCACCGGAAGAAGTTGAGAGAGCAGGGCCTCCTGACGCGCGATCCGCGCGCTGTGGAGCGCAAGAAGCCTGGTCGCGCTGGTGCGCGCAAGCGCTTCCAGTTCTCGAAGCGGTAAGCGATTTCAAATACTCACGTCGCTTGATCCGCGCCTGGGTCCCTCAGGGGTTGGCGTGGAGATGACGGCGGCGGCGGAAACAACCCAGGAAAGGAAGTAAATGCCTCAGCCTCAGTTGCAGGAATTGTTGGAAGCAGGTGTCCATTTCGGCCATCAGACGCGCCGCTGGAATCCGAAGATGCGGCGTTTCATCTTCGCCGAGCGCTCCGGCATCTACATCATCGATCTGCAGAAGACGATGCGTCAGCTCGAATCCGCTCAGGAGCTGCTGCGCAACGTCGTGCTCAAGGGTGAAGGCGTCCTGTTCGTCTGCACCAAGAAGCAGCTCAAGGGCATTCTGGAAGCGGAAGCGAAGCGGTGCAGCGCCTTCTATGTCACGGAGCGCTGGCTGGGCGGGACGCTGACCAACTTCCAGACGATCAAGAAGCAGATCAAGCGGCTCAAGGATCTGGAGCAGGGCGCGGCGGACGGCGATTTCACGAACTACACCAAGAAGGAACAGCTCCTGTTCGATCGCGAGCGTTCGAAGCTCGACAAGAACCTCGCGGGTATCAAGAACCTGGGACGGCTGCCGGGTGCCCTGTTCGTCGTCGATGCCAAGAAGGAGCGCATCGCCGTCGCCGAGGCGAACAAGCTCGGCATCCCGGTCGTCGCCATCGTGGACACGAACGCCGATCCCGACCTGATCACGGTGCCGATCCCGGGCAACGACGACGCGATTCGCGCGGTCTCGCTGATCACGAACGCGATCTCGGACGTGATCGCCGAAGCGCGGCGCCAGATGCCGCTGCGCGACGCCGCCACGGGCGAAGAGGGCGAAGGCACGACGTACTCGACCGAGACGGGCGAGGCGGACGTGGACGGCGATCGGAAGAAGCGGCCGGCCCGCCGCAAGCGGCGGCCCAAGCCCGAGGCGATCGCCGCCCGCATGAAGACGGAGGACGCGCCGGCCCCGGCGGAACCCGTGAGCGGGGGCGAGTCGTAACAACCGCGCCGGGATGAACCACCGACCGCCGCCCCCGGGCTGTACGGCGCGAGGGCGGCGTTTTTATGAGGACGTGAAAGGACCAGGGGAGCAATGACGACGAAGACGACGGGTATCACCGCGCAGATGGTCGCCGAGCTGCGCAACAAGACCGGCGCGGGAATGATGGACTGCAAGAAGGCGCTCGAGGAGTCGGGTGGCGACATGGCGAAGGCCGAGGAACTGCTGCGCGTGAAGTACGCCGCGCGCGCCGAGAAGCGCGCGGACCGCGCCGCCAGCCAGGGCGTGATCGAGATCTATCTGCATTTCAACGGCAAGGTGGCGACGATGGTCGAGCTCAACTCGGAGACCGACTTCGTCGCGAACACGGCCGAGTTCCGCCAGCTCGCGAAGGACATCGCGCTGCACGTCGCGTCGGCCAGGCCGATCGCCGTGCGCACCGAGGACGTCCCCACCGATGTCGTGGAGCGCGAGCGGCGCGTCTATCGGGCGCAGGTCGCCGAAGAAAAGAAGCCCGACGCGGTGAAGGAGAAGATCGTCGAAGGGAAGCTGAAGAAGTTCTTCCAGGAGAACGTGCTGCTCGAGCAGCCGTTCGTGAAGGACGACAAGCAGACCGTCGGGGACCTCGTCAAGGCGCTGTCGGGCAAGACGGGCGAGAAGGTGGAGGTTCGCCGGTTCGCGCGGTTCGAGCTCGGAGGCAATTAGGTGGCGAAGCTCGCCTACAAGCGCGCGCTGCTCAAACTCTCCGGAGAGGCGTTCGCGGGTGGACGGGCGTCCGGCATCGACTTCGCCGTCATCGAGCGGCTGTCCGATGAGCTGAAGGCCGTCGCCGCCACGGGCGTGCAGCTCGGCCTGGTCATCGGCGGCGGCAACATCCTGCGCGGCACGGCCGCGAGCGAGCAGGGCATGGACCGGGTTTCCGCCGATTACATGGGCATGCTCGCCACGATCATCAACGCGCTCGCGCTCCAGGACATTCTGGAGAAGAAGGGGGTGGACACGCGCGTGATGACGGCGATTCGCATGGAAGAGCTGGCCGAGCCCTACATTCGGCGCCGCGCCGTGCGCCACCTCGATAAGGGCCGCGTCGTGATCTTCGCGGGCGGCACCGGCAATCCCTACTTCTCGACGGACACGGCGGCCGTATTGCGCGCGCTCGAGATCGAAGCCCAGGTCATCCTGAAAGCGACGAATGTGGACGGCATCTACACGGCCGACCCCAAGAAGGACCCGTCCGCCAAGTTCCTGCCGCAGATCACGTTCCAGGAAGCACTGGTGAAGGGGTACGCCGTGATGGACGCGAATGCCTTCGGGTTGTGCAAAGAGAACAAGCTCCCCATCGTGGTATTCAACATCAACCAGCCCGGCGCGACGGCCAGGGTTCTGACCGGTGAGCGCGTCGGCACGATCGTCCAATGAGTCCCCCTCCCGGCCCCGGCCCAACTCAGACACTCTCGGATCACGTCAAACACGCCAGGCAGCTGATGGACAAGGCCGTCGAAGCGGTGAAGCGCGAATTCACGACCGTGCGCACCGGCAAGGCCACGACGGCGCTGCTCGACCTCGTTCGCGTCGAAGCGTACGGGAACGAGATGCCGCTGACACAGGTCGCGAGCGTCGCCGCCCCGGAACCGAAGCTGCTGACGGTCCAGCCGTGGGATAAGAGTCTGATGAAAGCGGTCGAGAAGGGCATTCTCGCATCGGACCTGGGTCTCACGCCGTCGAACGACGGCAACATCATCCGCATTCCGTTGCCGCCGCTGACCGAGGAGCGCCGCAAAGAGCTGGTGAAGGTGATTCACAAGTTCGCCGAAGAAGGGCGGGTCGCGATCCGGCATGCGCGGACCGAGACCATGAACCGCATCAAGAAGACCGAGCACGTCTCGTCCGACGATCAGAAACACGCCGAGAAGGAAGTGCAGAAGCAGCACGACGAGCACCTCAAGTCCGTGGACGCCGTCGTGAAGGCCAAAGAAGCGGAGATCATGGAAGTCTGATGTTGCCGGGGCCTCTACCGCGTCACGTCGCGATCATCATGGATGGCAACGGCCGCTGGGCGAATGAACGCCGGCTGCCGCGGCCGTTCGGCCACCGGGCCGGAATGAAAGCGGTGCGCGAAGTCGTCGAAGGCGCGATCGAGGCGGGCGTCGAAGTGCTCACGCTGTTTGCCTTCTCGGAAGAAAACTGGAACCGACCGGCGCCAGAGATCTCGGCACTGATGGACTTGCTCGAGGAGTACATCGCGAAAGAAGTCGCCCAGCTGCGCGACCAAGGGGTGCAGGTGCACGTGCTGGGCGACCGGTCCCGGCTCACGCAGGGCGGCCGCGCGGCCGTCGAGCGCGTGGAACGGGAAACCGCGCTGGGGGAGAAGCTGCACCTCAATCTCTGCATTTCGTATTCGTCACGCGGGGAGATCGCGCGCGCGGCCCGGCTGCTCGCCGAAGAAGTGCTCAAGGGCACGAAGAAACTGGAAGACATCGACGAAGAGGCGCTGCGCGCCAAGCTCTACACCGCGCCCTGGGGGGATCCCGATCTGTTGATTCGGACCTCCGGGGAGCAACGCCTGTCCAACTTCCTGCTGTGGCAGCTCGCCTACACGGAGCTGTATATCACGCCGGTGCTGTGGCCGGACTTCAACCGCCGCACCCTGCTCGACGCGATCCTCGAGTATCAGCGCCGCGACCGGCGCTTCGGAAAAGTCACCGCGTCCTGATGCCCCCCTCCTCCTCCCAAAACCTGGTGCAGCGTATTCTGGTGGCCGCGATCGCCATTCCCGCGGTTGCGGGCATCATCTGGCTGGGCGGCTGGGTGTTGGCGGGCGCGCTCGCGCTGCTCGGCGTGCTCGGGACGCGCGAGGTCTACGACTTCGCGCGCCGCCAGGGGATCGAGCCGCTCGAGCGCACCGGGTGGCTCGCGGCCGCGGCCATTCCGCTGTTGGCCTACTGGGCCAAGGGCTCCGAGCTGCACTGGGCCGAGCCCGCACTGTTTTTCGCGGCGATCTGGCTCATGGTGGTGATGACGATCGCGATGGGGAGGCGCGGCCCGGCAGGCCGGCCGCTCACGACGATTGCGGTCACGGTGTTCGGCGCGCTGTACGCGGCGGGGTTGCTGTCGTTTCTGATCGCGATCCGTCACGGCGGGATCGCCGTGGTGCAACCCTTCGCCTACTTCCTGCTCACGCTCTTTCCCCTCGTCATCACCTGGATCTGCGACACCGCCGCGATGGCGGCTGGATCGGCGCTCGGTGGACCCCCATTGGCGCCGATCCTTTCGCCCAGGAAGACATATGCGGGCGCCATCGGGGGCACGCTGGGCGGCGTCATCACGGCGCTCGCGATCGGCAAGTTCGTGCTCAATCCCCAGGGGTGGCACTTCACGGACGGGCAGCTGCTGCTGTTCGGGCTGGCCGTCTCGATCGTGGGCCAAATCGGCGATGTCGCCGAGTCCCTCCTCAAGCGCGAGGTGTCGCTCAAGGACTCGTCGGCGCTCATTCCGGGGCACGGTGGCGTTCTGGACCGGCTCGATTCTCTTTACTTCGTGATCCCCGCGGCCGCAGGACTGTATCGGATGTACGGAGTGATATGAGCGTCGGCGTCGCCGTACTCGGCTCGACCGGCTCGATCGGGCGGTCGACGCTCCAGGTGCTGGCACGACAGCGGGACAGATTCCGCGTGGTCGCCATCACCGGGCACTCCAATAAGGATCTGTTGAATCAGCAGGCGCGGGAGTGGAACCCGGCATTTGTCGGCCTGGTGAATGGTGTCGGGAAGGGAGAAGCGGGAAGGGGGAAGGGTACGGCGTGCCTCGTCGAGGCAGCCACGCATCCCGATGTCAGGATCGTCGTGAACGGGATCGTCGGTGCGGCGGGGCTTGAGGCGACGCTCGCGGCCCTGAAGGCGGGGAAGCGGGTCGCGCTCGCCAACAAAGAGACGCTCGTGATGGCCGGCGAGCTGGTGGCGCGTGCGGCGCGCGAGGGCGGCGGCGAGATCGTCCCCGTGGACTCCGAGCACAGCGCGGTACTCCAGTGTGTCGCCGGACGACGGCCGAACGAGCTGGCACGACTGATCCTCACCGCTTCGGGCGGTCCGTTCCGCACCTGGGGGCCCGAGCGCGTGTCGCGCGCGACGGTCGCTGAAGCCCTCAAGCATCCGACGTGGACCATGGGAAAGAAGGTCACGGTCGATTCGGCCACCCTTGTCAACAAGGCCCTCGAGGTCATCGAAGCTCACTTTCTGTTCAATGTGCCCTATGAGAGAGTCGAGGTTGTGATCCACCCCCAATCAGTGGTCCACGGCTTTGCCGAGTTTGTCGATGGCTCGGTGCTGGCGCAGGTTGGATTCCCGACCATGGAGCTGCCGATTCTGTATGCGCTGACATATCCCGATCGCGTGCCCGACCAGGGTGTGCGCCGGTTCGATCCCGTGGCTGCGGGAACGCTCACGTTCGAAGCGGTGCAGCCGGAGCGGTTCCCCGCCTACGTCGTGGGCCGCGACGCGGCGCGCGCGGGCGGCACCGCGCCGGCCATGTTCAACGCCGCCAACGAGGTCGCCGTGCAGCTCTTCCTCGACGAGAAGATTCCGTTCGGGCGGATCGCCGAGACCATCGAGAAGGTTGTGGGACGGGGGACGGGCCAGGGGAGCGGGGGAACCTCTCTGGAAGCGGTACTCGCCGCCGACGCCGAGGCGCGCCAGCTGGCGCAGGAGGTCGCGTGCTCCTGACACTGCTGTCGTTCCTCGTCGTGCTGGGCGTGCTGATCTTCGTGCACGAGCTGGGACACTTCCTCGTGGCGAAAGCGGTGGGGATTCAAGTGTTACGGTTCTCGCTCGGGTTCGGCCGGCCGGTGGTCGAATGGAAACGCGGGGAGACCGAGTACTGGATCTCGTGGATTCCGCTCGGCGGCTACGTCAAGATGGCCGGCCTCGAAGAAGAAGGAATGGTGGGCGAACTCGAAGGCGGCAAGGCGGCTGTCCCGATCGATCCCGGCCGCACATTCGACAGCAAGCCGTTGTGGGCACGGATGGCGGTGATTCTGGCCGGCGTGACCATGAATGTCCTGCTTGCCTTCTTCATCTTTACCGGCCTGTTCGCCGTGCAGGGTGTGCCGGTACCCGCAACGACACAGGTGGATACCGTCCTCACGCACATGATCCCGCCCGGGACGGAAGGGCTGACGGCACTGCACCGTGGCGATCGGATCGTTCGGGTGAACGGCGACAGCGTCACATCGTGGCTGGACCTGCAGAACAAACTGTTCCAGAGTGACTCAGCTGCCCGTCTGGAGATTCAGGGACGGCCAGAGCCGATCGAGGTACGCCTGCCGAAGGATGAAGATCTCCGGGCGCGCGCGCTCTCGGGCATCAGGCCGTATGGGCCTCCCCGGATCGGCATGGTCTATCCGGGCGAGCCGGCGGCACGGGGCGGCCTAAAGCCGGGGGACGTCGTGATTCGCATCGACGCGGACTCGGTGCGGTCGTGGAATGACGTGCAGCTCACGCTGTGGATGAGTCCCGGCAAGCCCCTCGCGTTCACGGTGCGCCGGGACACCGCGCTGGTGAACCTCACGATCACTCCACGCGCGGAGACGGAGACAGACAGCACGTCCCCGCGACCCCGAACGTTCGGGTTCATCGCGGCCGAAGGCGACATCCCCCAGGTCAAGCAGCCGCTCCCGGTCGGCCGCGCCGTCGTGGCTGGAGCCCTGCAAACCATCGGTCAGGGCGAGCTCGTAATCAAGGCGGTCGGGCGCATGGTGAGAGGCAAAGGGCTGCGCGAGCTGGGTGGCCCGATCACGATCGCGCAGGTGTCCGGCCAGGCGGTTCGGATGGGGCCGGACCGGTTCCTGACTATCCTCGCCATCATTTCAGTCGGTCTCGCCATTCTGAACCTCCTGCCGATTCCCGTGCTGGACGGCGGTCACGCCATGTTTTTGCTCATCGAGGCGATTCGCAGGAAGCCGCTCTCGCCGCAACTGCGCCTGCGGCTGACGCAGGTGGGAATGTTGATCGTGTTTGCGATCATGATCATCGCAATCTCGAACGATGTCCTCCGCAACGTCCGTTAACGAAGCGTTGGCTGGTTACGCCGCTGGCCGTGTGACGGCGCAGCAGCTGGTCGGGGTCGTCGCAGCGGCGCACTACGGGGAAGGGGGACGGGGGACGGGGGAAGGGTTGGCGGCTGTTATCGCCATCATCGAGCGGGCCCATCCAGGCGTCGTGGAACTCGCAAGTACGAATGATCGACCTGGCTTCGCGGTTCGCCTGGCGGAAAGACCATTTCCCAAAAAGTATGAAGCCGAATTGCGTGAGGTGGTCACGAAGGTGTTGAATCGAGAACGGACGCTCCCCCCGTCCCCCGTCCCCCGTCCCGGTCTGTTCGCCAGGATTCTCCGAGCATTCCGCCGCGCGTTCAGCGCATAAGCCTCACCACCAGACGGACCAACCACACCAGCCCGAGCCCCACAGCCACGATCACGAGCCACTGCTTTCGGGGCGATCGAGGATTCTGGAGCGCTGCGCGCTGCCCGGTGCCCCCCCCGCCCGGCATCGGGGCGGTCCCGAGCGTCACGCCGGGCCGGCGCTTCTCCTCCACCTCATCGAGGTCGGCGCGCAGCTCCGCGGCATTAGCATAGCGGTCGTCGGGATGCTTGGCGAGGCACTTCAGCACGACACGCTCGAACCGCTTCGACAGCTCGGGGCGCTTTTTGCGCAGCGAGGGCGGCGGGTCCTCCACGTGCATGCGCGCGAGCTCGAACCAGTCGGTCGAGCTGAACGGCACGTCGCCGGTCGCCGCCTTGTAGAGCGTCACGCCCAGGGCGTAGAAGTCCACGCGCTGGTCGAGCGGCCGGCCCTGTGCCTGCTCGGGGGACAAATAGTGCGGGGTCCCGATGGTCATGTTGACGCCGGTGGAGGCGGTATAGCCGGA
>JBLNGI010000008.1:0-10861 GCA_050264615.1 Gemmatimonadota bacterium | reverse complement strand
ACGGCTCGGGCACGGTGGCAATTCTCGAGATTGCCGAAGCGTTCGCGCGGAGCGCGACCAAGCCGCGGCGCTCGATCCTGTTCGTCAGCCACACGGGGGAAGAAGCCGGACTGCTCGGCTCCCGCTGGTACGCCGACCATGCCACCGTGCCAATCGATTCGATCGTGGGTGAAATCGATCAAGACATGATCGGGCGTGGCACCGCCTCCGACTTCCCACGCGGCGGTGCCGGCGCGGGGAGTCCGACCTATCTGGAGGTCATCGGGGCCAAGCGGATTTCGCGCGAGTTCGGTGAGATGCTCGAGGCGGCCAACGCGCGCCAGCCGGTGCCGTTCGTGTTCGACTACACCTATGACCAGCCCGGGCATCCGCTGCAGTACTATTGCCGCGCCGATCACTACAGCTACGCGCGCTACGGCATTCCGTCAGTCGCGTTCTCGCGCGGCGAGCACCTCGACTATCACCAGGTGACCGACGAAGCGCCGTACATCAGCTACCCGGATCTCGCGCGCGTCGCGCAGATGGTCCACGATGGCGCGCTCACGATCGCGAATGCGCCGGAACGGCCCAGGCGCGACGTGCCCAAGCCGGCGGATCCCAACGCGCCGTGTCGTCAGTGACGCGCTAGAGGTACTTGAGCCACCAATCCTGGCGGCGTGCCTTGAGATCGGCGTACCAGCGGCTGGGGAAGTAGAGCAGCACGACGGCAACGGCCCATACCAGGTATAGCAAGCCAAGACTCCACGTGTAGCCCTCGGGCGCGGGTGGGTTCCCCATCGGATGGTTCGTGAACAGCCACCAGCTCGCGCCGGGCGTCCGAATCTTCGCCACGACCACGGCGAGCGCGTGAATCAGCGGGATGTGCAGCAGATAATAGAAGAACGGCACGCGCCCGAATACGGTCACCCACTCCGCGACCGTTCCGCGCGCGCGATCAAGCAACGGGATCAGGGCGATCGTCGGCCCAAGCGTCATGAGCAGGAAGCTGAGCGACGCCGGGTACTTTGTGGTGTTCAGGAAGGCGAGGACCGCCGGCAGCCGCCCCCCTGCGCTCCAGGGCTGCGGATCGCCGTAGAGATTGAACCCCCGGAGCAGGAGAAACAGCGCGATCGCGCCAAGCCCGATCCGGGTGCACAAGCGGTTGCGCCGCGCCGGCTCCAGCGCGAGGATCTCACCGAATCCGTACCCCGCCGCCATGACGCCAATCCACGGAATGATCGAATACAGCACGATCAGCGGCGTGCCGTTCAACGGTCCATCGAAGAACCCGATGTACAACACCTTCCAGGATTCGCCGAGCGGCAGCACGTGCATCAGCGGCCCCATGATCGCGTTGTGCAGTAAAATGATCGCGACGCCCGTGATGCCCACGCGTTGGGGCCGCATGTGCACCATGGCGGCCATGATGATCATGCACCAGCCGATCACCCAGATGACGCCCGCCAGCAGGTAGTTCGCGAAATCGAAATTGAACGTCCAGGCGACGCGAATCACCGTGAGCTCGAGCAACACAAGCCACACGCCACGGCGGAACAGGAATCGGGAGAGATCGCTGTGCTTCTTGCCGTAGAAGAATGCGCTCGTCCCCGCGAGGAAGATGAACGCCGGCGCCACGAAGTGCGTAATCCAGCGGGTAAAGAAGACCCCCGCCGTCGGCCCGCCGGCGGGGACTCCCGCGTAGACACGGACATGATCGATCGCCATCAGCACCAACACGGCGCCGCGAATGAGGTCGATCGCTGCGACGCGGGAGGCCGTTGTCGCCGGTGCCGGAGCCGCGAAGGGCGCGCTCACGGCTCGAACATGCGTTACCCAGCCAGGGCCTGCAACCGCGCGCAGCGTGATCCTTGGCCATGCACAACGTGTATAGATGACCTCATCATGCAGGACGAGGTCTAAGTAATCGGCAGCGAGGCGCCATCGAGCGCGGTACGGATGATGCGTAAGGCAAGCTCTTCGTTCCGCATCCTAGCCTCCAAGACGTGTTTTACCGACACCTGGACAGGACACATGTACACTATTTTCAGCCAAGCGGACGGGCGCGAACTGGCAGGAGACGTTGTACGTTCAGTAGAGGCTCGGAGAGGCAACTTGTCTGGAACCAGGGGTAATCCAAGAACATGAACCACACTCGTCGGATCATTCTGTTGCTTGCGGCGCTGGGGTTGTTCGCCCGGCCGGCGACGGCACAGTACTTCGGCCGCAACTCTGTCCAATACGAAACCTTCAACAATAAGATCCTCAGAACCCAGCACTTCGACGTCTACTTTTACGACAAAGAAGCGGCGGCGGCGGCAGAGGCCGCGCGCATGGCCGAACGCTGGTACACGAGACTGTCGACGGTACTGCGGCACCAGTTGAGCAGCCGCCAGCCGCTCATTCTCTACGCCGATCACCCCGACTTTGAGCAGACCAACGTCCTCGGCGAGTCACCGGGCGAAGGCACCGGCGGTGTCACCGAGAGTTTGAAGCGGCGCATCATCCTCCCGATGGGGGCGACGCTCGCGGAAACCGATCACGTGATCGGGCACGAGCTCGTGCACGCGTTCCAGTACGACATCACCGGCGTTGGACGCCAATCGATGACGGGACTGACGCGCGTGCCGCTGTGGTTCATCGAAGGAATGGCGGAGTATCTCTCGATCGGCCCCGTCGACCCGAATACGACGATGTGGATGCGCGACGCGGTGCGCCGCGGCGAGCTGCCGAGTTTCCACGACTTGCAGGGGTACAAGTACTTCCCGTATCGCTGGGGCCAGGCGTTCTGGGCCTACATGGGCGGGACTTACGGCGACGACGTGGTAGGTGCCCTGCTCCGCGCGGCGGGGCGCAACGGCAACGTGGAGCTGTCACTCGAGAGCATGACGCACCGGCCAGTGGACAGCCTGTTCGCGGACTGGCATCGCGCGTTGACCGCCAGCGCGCGGGAAGTCGCGGCGGCGACCGGCAACGAGATCCCGACCGACAAGGCCCATTTCAAGCGCGAGCGCGAGACCCCCGTGACGACCGCTGGCGCGCGGCTGCTCATCTCGCCCGGATCCCAGTCGCAGTACAACCTGGCGCCGGCGATCAGTCCGGACGGCAAACGCATGGTCTTTTTCTCGGACGCGGGACTGTTCTCGATCGACATGTATCTCGCGAATGTGGAAAACGGCCGGACCATCCGAAAACTCATCTCCGCGACGCGCGACCCACACCTCGAGAGCATGCAGTTCATCAACTCGGCCGGCGCGTGGGACGCGACTGGCACGCGGTTCGTGTTCGGCGCGGTGATCACCGGACATCCGGCCTTGCGGATCGTGAACGGCAACAACGGGAAGACGATCCGGGAAGTCAAATTCCCAACGCTCGGCGAGATCTTCAATCCGACGTGGTCGCCCGACGGGAGGAAGATCGCCTTCAGCGCGCAGGTGGGCGGGTACACAGATCTGTTCAGCTACGATCTCGAGACCAAGCAACTGCAGCGCCTGACCAACGACCCGTATGCCGATCTCGAGCCGGCCTGGTCGCCGGACGGATCATCGATCGCATTCGTGACGGATCGGTTCGGGACCTCGCTCGACAGCCTGTCTTATGCGCCGTATCAGCTCGCGGTCATGAGCGCGAGCGGGGGGCAGATCACGCAGCTGCCGAGGCTCTCCGGCGCCAAGCACATCAACCCGCAGTGGAGCCCGGACGGCCTGAGCCTCTATTTCCTGTCGGATCCCGGCGGCATCTCGAACGTCTATCGGCTGTCGCTCGGCGATGGCGTGATGCGGCAGGTGACCAACGTGTTCAGCGGGGTCAGCGGCATCACGGCCCTGAGCCCCGCCTTGAGCGTCGCCCAGAAGGCGCCGCGGGCCGTGTTCAGCGTGTACACGGGCGGCGGCTACGCCATCCAGGTGATCGACGACATCCAGACGCTCGCCGGGGGACCGATCAAGGATCTTCCCAAAGCGGCCGCGCTCCTGCCGCCGCTCGATCGCGAGGTCGTCGGCACGGGCATCGCCGCGGTGCTCGATGACGCGCAGGACGGGCTCCCGGCGGTCGCGTCGCTCGATCTGGCCAGCGCCATCAAAGCGTATCATCCGAAGCTCTCGCTCGACTTCATCGCGGAGCCCAGTCTCGCGATCGCGGCTGACCGGTTCGGCACCTACATCGGCGGCGGCATCACGCTGTATTGGAGCGACATGCTGGGCGATCACAACCTCGTGACGATGGCCCAGATAAACGGCCGAATCTCGGACTTTGCCGGCCTGCTCGCGTACGGCAACCGGAAATCGCGCTTGAACTGGATGGTGGGCGCGCAGTGGATTCCGTACATCACTGGGCAGTTCGGCTACGGCACAGACAGCCTGGGCAATTACGTCGAGCAAATCCTGCGCAACAAGCAAACCAATCGCGAACTGAGCGGGATCGTGGCTTACCCCTTCAACCGCTCGCGCCGCCTCGAGGCGTCCATCGGCGTCAGTCAGATTTCGTTCTCGCGGGAGCTCCGCACCACGACGTACGATTTGGGCGGTGGCGTCATCGATGATCGCACGATCGATCTGCCGGCACCGGGCTCGTTGACCATGTTCTCGCCGACCCTGGCGATCGTCCACGACAATTCGTTCTTCGGCGCGACCGGTCCGATTCTCGGTCAACGCTGGCGGTTCGAAGTTGACCCGACGTTCGGCAATCTGCAGTTCGTCACTGCCCTGGCCGACTACCGGCGGTACGTCATGTTCAAGCGGCCCTTCACGCTCGCCGGGCGCGTCCTGTCCGTCGGTCGGTATGGGCGCGACGCCGAAGACTCGCGCATCTATCCCCTGTTCATCGGGTATCCGACCCTGGTGCGCGGGTACGACATCGGCAGCTTCAGCCCGACCGAATGCGGTCCTGTCTCGGGCCGCTGCCCCGTGTTCGATCAAATGGTGGGCTCGAGGTTTATCGTCGCCAGCGCGGAGCTGCGGTTCCCCCCGTTCGGCCTGCTCGGCCTGGGCAGCGGCTACTACGGATTCCTGCCGATCGACGCCGGCATCTTCTATGACGCCGGAGTGGCCTGGACCCAGACCGAAGGCGCGAAGATCTTCGGCACCGGGCCTCGCGACGTCGTCAAGAGCGCGGGCATCTCATTCCGGATGAACCTGCTCGGCTACGCGATCGGGCAGATGGACGTCGTCCATCCGTTCAACCGGCCGCAGAAGGACTGGATGGTGCGGTTCAGTCTGACGCAGGGATTCTAACGAAGGTTGGGACGCTTGGCGGAGGATGGTGGAGGTTGTCGAGGATATATCGACAACCTCCTTGTTTTTCACCGAACCGGAAGTCCACTCGGCACGGACGTTGGTACGATGCCCGACAGATCCCGTGCGGCCGGATCCGTCAGTGATTTCAGGAACGCCACCAGATCGGCCACCTCTGTATCGGTGAGATTCAGCGGCTGGCGCAGCCGGAAGTCGAGGGTCGCCAGCAGCGTGTCGATGGTGCGTTGATCGCCGTGATAGCTGCTCTGAAATGCGGGCGGCAGCGTCGCGGGATCGAATGTGCGAAGCGATTTCGGGACGTCGCTGTAGTGCCGCACGGCGGCCTCCAGCGTCGGGATCGTGCCGTCGTGGAAGTAGGGCGCCGTCAGCTCGACGTTGCGCAGCGGCGGAACCCGGAACGCGAACTGGTAGAACTGGTTGTTGGCGAGCTCACCCCGGCCCCGGTCGAGCGGCGCGCCGCTACCCACGCCCGGTCCGAGCTGCGGGATGCCACTGCTCGCGAAGTCGCGCCCGCCCAGGAGCGGGCCGTTGTGGCAGCTGAGGCATCTGGCATCTCCGAAGAACAGCAGCGCACCGCGCTTCGCTGCAGGAGACAGCGCGTTGTCGTCGCGTTTCAGATACCGGTCGAACGGCGAGTCGGTCTTCGTGAGCTCGGCGATCTGAAACGCCGCGAGCGCCTGGGCGGCATCGCGGAATGAGAGCGATGCGGTGGAGCTGTTGGGGAACGCGGCCTTGAACATCGACACATACCCCGGGATCGCGAGCAGCCGGGCCATCACGGATTGCCACACCTGCCACGGTTGTGTGTCGGGAATCGCCGCCAGCTCGTTCGGATTGCCGAAGATGTCGACGTCACCGGGCTGACCACGCATTTCGCGCCGGTTGAGGACGGGGAGCATGCCTTGCACCTCGAGCACGTTTTCCCCGAACGGCTGTAGCGGAGCTTCCGGTACCGGTGGGCCAAACCGCGCAAGCCGGCCGTCCCAAAACACATAGAACAGACCCAGGCCGCTGTTGAGGAGTGTCGGCGCGTTGCGCGGCACGAAGGAGCGGCCCGGTCCCAGCGTGCGTGCCGGTCCTTCACCGGTACCGCCCGTGCCGATCGCGAGCGGCAGCCCATCGCTCGCGTGCTGGCTGGGCGTGTGACACGTCGCGCATGCGATGTCGCGATTGCCGCTGAGCTCCTTGTCGAACATCAAGGCCCGCCCCAGCTCCACGAGCGGCTCAGGTTGCGGCGCCACCGGACCGATCGGGACCACGCCGTACTGATTCAGGACCTGGCGCAGCTGGGCGTCGATCGACGGGGGGCCCCCCTCGGCGGGGAACGTTTCGTCGCACGCCGCTCCCGCCACGACCAGCGCCGCCACGCCGAGTGCTTTGAATGAAATCGTCATGAGAATCTCCTCTTGTCAGCGGAGCGGCAGCGATATGGAGATCTGATGCGTGACCGTACTGACGTCGGTCATGAACAACGGCCCGCTCGGTGCCGCGAGAAGCGTCGATCCCGCTGCGTCCAACGCCCTGAAGGGGCCAATCACGAACTGCGTCTGAGGACGGCCCGCGCCTTTGGTAACGCGCCCCTGATAGCGCAGCTCAAACCGCGTTTGCCGGTAGCTCAGGCCCCAGGTGGGGGTCCACTCCCACCAGCACGCATCGGCGCTGCGCGATGAGAGCTGGACATTGTCCCGTTGCTCGAGCCGATACTTGATCGGGTGAAGAATCAGCCCGAGCTGGAAACTGGTCGGCGCGCCCTCGCTCATCGGCTGCTCGACGCCGAGGCGGAACCACGCATTGTCGAACCGGAATCGGTTCTCGATGGTCTTCCCGCCCGGAGCGATCGTGTCCCCAGCGGCCGTGGGCGTCGGGACGGCCGCATCAGCCCACGTGTAGCTCGAGATCGGCTCGTAGATGAGATCGATGCCGAAGCGCGCCGGGCCTTCGACCCTCGACACTCCCATGCCCAGATTGAACGCGTGGGTGTAGCCGGGGTCGCGCGGAATGGCCGGCACGTTCGTCAACTCGTAGGTCGGGATCTTCGGATGCGAGGCGCGGTTCGCGACCGCGACCCAACCGATGCGCCAGCCGGGCGCCGCGAGTGGGATCTGGTAGTTCAATTGCAAACCCCACGTATTGGTCCGCTCCTCGTTGTACTCGATCCGGGCCTGCTCGTCGAACAGTTGCGTGATCGGGTTCCAGATCTGATCCGCATACGTGACGGTGTGGGTCGCCGCGAATCGGTTGTGCAGGAGAATCGCCTGGAGCGATCGGGCACCCTTGCCACTGTCGGTGGGCCACTCCTTGAGTGCACCCACGCGCAGATCCACCGCGTCTCCCGACTGCTCGAGCCGCCGGCTGTTCGCGTACAACAGGTCGACGCCGTCGACGGCGTGGAGCCCATTCCAGAGCATGCTGGCGCCGATCGACATATGGCGCTCCGGCATGCGGCGTCCGATCGATGCGAACGCAAACTGGTTGCCGTGCGCCTCGTTGTTGGCCTGAACCGGCAATTGCCCCGGCCCGAACGGCCCGCCCCCCGGAAGCGGTGCGTCGATTGCCACGACGCCGCCGTTGGACGGCGGGCGGCTCGGGTCCACCTGTTGCACCGCGAGCGCAAGTCCCCCGTACCAATTCGCGCGACGCACGAGCAACGCGAGCGGCAGTGAGCGACCTCCCCCGGTCCCCCGCGAGATGGAGTACACGGTGGGTGATCCGAAGAACCGCGACGCCTGCACCCGGGACCCTGTTGCCGGATTCACGAAGGGATCGAGCGCCGAATCCGCGAGCGCGATCGAGACGCTGGCCATTCCCACATTCGCCGAAGGGAAGATCTGAAACTGATTCCCCTGAGCCAGGGGGAGCGTCTTGACCTGAATCAGCTGGGCGCGCGCGGGCGTGACGAGAAAGAGGGAGACAACGATGAGACCAACCTCAGCACGGCCGGAGACGGACATAACGACCTCGACGAGGACGGGTGCCTCAGGTGATACCACCCGAGGCCCCCGCCGGGTCACCGAGGTTATGACTTCTGGTGCGCGCGCTCGAGTGTGGCGATGTCCAGCTTCTTCATCTGAAGCATGGCCTGCATGACTCGGCCCGCCCGCTGAGCGTCCTTGTCGCTCAGCAGCTTCCCTAGCTGAACCGGGACGATCTGCCACGAAAGGCCGAACTTGTCCTTGAGCCAGCCGCACATGCTCTCGGCGCCACCGTCGGCCGTGAGCTTGGTCCAGTAGTGGTCGACCTCCTCCTGGGTGTTGCAGTTCACGACGAGGGAGAAGGCCTCGTTGAGCCGGTGCGTCGGGCCACCGTTCAGGGCGATGAGTTCCTGCCCCTCGACCTGAAAGTTCACTACCATGGCCGAGCCATTCGGGCCTGGAGTCACGTTCAGGATCTTCGAGTTCTTGAAGATCGAGGTGTAGAACCGTGCCGCTGGTTCCGCCTGGTCATCGAACCACAGGAAGGGTGTGATCTTTTGACTAGCCATGGCCAATCTCCTCTAACAGCTGTTCCAGCCGCTCGTAACCCGCTTCCATTCCCGTCGTCATACCGGTCTGGAGCGCGGCGTCGCGCGCCTCGCGAGAGGCGAAGCGGACCGTGGTGGTGATGGTGGACTTCCCGTTCTTTTCGACGATGTCGGTGGAGACGATGGTCTCGCCTCCGGTCCAGTCCTGGTCGAACATCTGCGTCGCCACGATGCGGGTGGGACGGACGACTTCCTTGAACGTCCCCCCCATTCCCATGGACTGGCCGTCGGCGCTCCGCCACTCGTAGCGGTACCTGCCCCCGACGCGGAGGTCGATTTCGCACACGGGCATCGTCCAGCCCGGTGGGCCGAGCAGCCAGCGCCGCACCAGCTCGGGCTTGGTGTAGGCGTCGAACACCATCCCCCGCGGCGCGTCCACCACGCGGGTGATGACCGCGTCGCGGTCGGTGGGGGTGGACACCGTCAGCGGTGCGGTCTTGGTCATGGTCGTTTCCTCTTCTTGGGCTTTGGTTTCTCGTTGACCAGGGCGTCGACGGCCTTCTTTTGCGTGGACTTCATTTCGCGCAACAAGGCGTCGAGACGCTGGTAGTTCGCCTGCCAGATCTTGCGGTAGCGCTCGATCCAATCCGTAGCCTCGGCGAGCGGTCCAGGCTCCAGTTTGCGGGGCCGCCGCTGGGCTTCCCGACCCCGCGTAATCAGCCCGGCCCGCTCCAGCACTTTGAGATGCTTGGAGATCGCGGGCTGGCTCATGTCGAACGGCTTGGCGAGCTCGCTGACGGTCGCCTCCCCCGTGGCCAGCCGAGCCAGGATCGCCCGGCGGGTGGGATCCGCGAGGGCGGCGAACGTCGTGGTCAGGTCATAACCAGATGGTTTCATAACTTGATGGTAATATATTGGTGCCTCGGTTCCCGTCAAGGGCCCGATTAGACTTTCAGCCGTGAAGATCGCAACCTGGAACGTGAACGGCATTCGCGCCCGGGCAGCGCAGCTCGGCGAGTGGCTGCAACGGGACCGGCCCGACATCGTCTGCCTGCAGGAGCTGAAGGCGACCGCGGCCCAGATCCCCGCCGAGTGTCGCGTCGACGACTACCACGCGTACTGGCACACCCTCAAGGGATACTCGGGCGTGTCATTGCACGTCCGCAAGGACCTGTTCGCGGTCGATCCGGTCTTCAGCCACCCGCCATTCGACATGGAATCGCGCATCGTGCAGGTCGAGCACGGCAATCTCGTGATCGCCTCGGTGTACGTGCCGAACGGGGGGAAGGACTACCCCGCCAAGCTCGACTTCGTCAACAAACTCATCGCCTGGACCAGGCAACTGCACGACGAGGGACGCGACCTGATTCTGTGCGGCGACATGAACATCGCGCGCACGGAGATGGACGTGCACCCCAAAGAGCGGAAACCGAACGCCGTGGGACAGCGGCCCGAGGAGCGCGCGTTGTTCGAGCGGCTGCTCGGCGAGCACCTCGTCGATCTGGGGAGGCAGTTCGATCCCGACAATCCCAACCTGTTCACGTGGTGGGCCCCCTGGCGCAACCTCCGCGCCCGCAACATCGGCTGGCGGCTCGACTACGTCCTCGCCTCACCTGCGCTCGCGGCGCGCGCGAGGGGCTGCATCGTGCAGGCGGACGTGGGGACCAGCGATCACGCGCCGGTCATGATGACGACGGCCTGATCGCCCGCCGCCGCCGTCGACCCCCTTCCCGCCCCGCCGCGCACCAGAAGTCATAAGGAATCAGGCATTTCGGAACGTCGTGTACTATCGTGTGGGCGATGACGAACACTCGCGTCTACGGCGGCGGGGGCGCCAAAGCGCGGAGTGGGTCCCGAGAGGGATCTCCCCTCTTGGCGGGCCTGCTCGTTGGCATGGTGCTGATGATCGTCTGGATCGCGCTGGCCCGCATGACTCTGAAGGACGTGGGGCTGGCTTCCTGGGGGGTGGGTGCGCTCATCGGCATCACGGTCGCCAAAACGGCGCGACCCCCGACTCGGGCGACCGGAACGCTCGCGGCACTCCTCGCCGCTGGCGTCCTGCTCGTTTCGAAAGTGGCGGTCGTGACGTTCGGGCTGCAGCCGGCTTTGCGCGAGCAGGTCGTGAAAGGCCCGGAGGTCGCCTCCCTCATGTTCCTCGCGGACATGAAGAAGA
>JBLNGI010000007.1:0-8190 GCA_050264615.1 Gemmatimonadota bacterium | reverse complement strand
CGATAGGCCTCCCAGGCGCGGAGGTTCCAGCGCCGGGTCGTGCCGTCGAACGAGTGAGCGGCGGGGCCTAATCCGACGTACGGCTTGCCAGACCAATACGCGGAGTTATGCCGCGAGCGAAAGCCGGGAAGCGAAGCGTTGGAGACTTCGTAGAACGAATAGCCGGCAGCCGTCAGCCGGCTGTGGGCGCAGAGGTATTCGTCCGCATACCGCTCGTCGTCGGGCGCGTGGGCGGCTCCCCGCGATATCCAGCGATCCAGCGGCGTCCGCGGCTCCACGGTCAATCCGTACAGCGAGAGGTGATTCGGCCGCAGGGCAAGCGCCATGTCGAGATCGCGCTCCCAGTCGCGGTGCAGCTCGTCCGGGAGCGCGAAGATCAAGTCGAGCGAAAGGTTGTCGATGCCGGCGCCGCGCAGCGCATGGACCGCGGCCCCGATGCGCGCCGCGTCGTGGGAGCGGTGCATCCACTTGAGCACATTGTCGTCGAACGACTGGGCACCGAGACTGACTCTGTTCACTCCCGCGTCTCGCCAGGCCTTGGCGTTGGCGACGGTCACGTCCTCTGGATTGGCTTCTAACGTCACTTCACGCGCGGCGTGCGACGTGTGGCGCCGCGAGGTGAATTCGAGCAGGAGCGCGGAGATCGCTTCGGCCGGAAGGAGCGATGGCGTCCCGCCGCCGAAGTACACCGTATCGAGTTCGGTCAGGCGAGCCGCGCGAGCTTCGGTCCGGATCACATCGACGAATTCCTGAGCCGGGATGCGCTTTCGCACGGCGATTGAGAAATCGCAGTAGGAGCAGCGTCGCTGGCAGAACGGGACGTGAACGTAGAGGTGCACTGTTGCAATCTAGCGCCGGGCGCCTACCCTGCTGCGCCGCACGCCGTTACGCCGCACGCCTCAGGTCAGCCCAAACACCATGCCCGGCCCCTGCCGCACCAGCCCGCGCAGCTCGAGCTCCGTCAGCGCGCCGAGCACGTCCGCCGGCGGCGTCTGCACCGCTCCCACCAGCGCATCGACATGCTGCGGCTCCGTCGTCAGGCGATTCCACAGCGTGAGCTGCAGCCCGGTCAGATCGACGGGCGGGACTCGCGGCGCCGGCGTGGAGAGCGCCACGCGGAGCTCGTCCAGACCCGTCGAGATCCCGATCTCTTCGAGGATGTCGGCGGCGGTGAGCGCGGGCTTGGCGCCGTCCTGGATCAGCCGATTGGTGCCGAACGATGTCGGGCTCGTGATCGGGCCGGGAACGGCGAGCACGGCGCGACCCTGGTGCGCAGCTTCGTCGGCCGTATTCAAGGCGCCCGACTTCCGGTCGGCTTCCACGACCACCACCGCTTTCGCGAGACCTGAAATCAGCCGATTACGCCTCGGGAACGATCCCGTGTGCGGCGGCTCCCACGGCGGATGCTCCGTGACGAGACAGCCGTGCTTGACCATGCGATCGTAGAGATCGCGGTTCGACTTGGGGTACACCACGCCGAAGCCGTTGCCGAGCACGCCGATCGAGCGCCCACCAGCGTCGAGCGCCGCGTGATGCGCGATCGCATCGATCCCGCGTGCCATCCCGCTCACGACCACCGCGCGCGTGGCGACGGCCCCGGCGAGAATACGCGCGGCCTCCGCGCCGTAGGCGGTGTGATCGCGGCTCCCCACGATCGCCACGCTGGGGCGCGTCAATAGTGAATGGTCGCCCCAGACGTACAGGAGCGGCGGCGGATCGTGGATCGCGTCGAGCTGCGGTGGGAACTCGGGATCGCGCGACAGGAGCACGCGCGCACCCAGCTCCGCGAGCTGCGCCAGCACCCGCTCGCCGTCGGCCCGTGACGCGGTGAGCTTCGCTTGCGGCGCCGCGAGCGCCGCCTGCGCGCTGCCGAACGTCGCGAGGAGCAGGCGGAGCCGCTGCGGTCCTATGCCAGGCACGAGCGACAGCGCCAGCGTCGCTACGACTTCAGCATCTTCCATAGGACTTCCAGGAACTCTGGAATGCCCTGCCGGGTGACGGCCGAAATCGTGACTACGGGGGCGCCGTCCGTACGAATCGTGGGGCGCGCGGCGTGCGGCGCAGCCAAGTCTGATTTCGTGAGCACGACGACATGCGGCTTGGCAGCCAGCTCTGTCGAGTAGGCAGCGGCTTCCCGTCTCAGGAGTTCGTATGTCGCTTGCGGATCGGGGCTATCCGCCGGAATCAGGATCGCGAGGATGCGCGTGCGCTCGACGTGCTGGAGAAACCGCAGGCCGAGGCCTTTGCCTTCGTGCGCACCTTCGATGATGCCGGGGATGTCGGCGACGACGAACGAGCGGTTGTCCGACAACCCGACCACGCCGAGGTGCGGCTCGAGCGTGGTGAAGGGATAGTCGGCGATCTTGGGGCGCGCGGCGGAGATCACCGAGAGCAGCGTGCTCTTGCCGGCGTTGGGCTCGCCCAGCAGGCCCACGTCGGCGATGAGTTTGAGGACCAGCTCGAGCTTGCGCTGCTCGCCCTCTTCGCCGGGCTCCCATTCGCGGGGCGACTGGTGCGTCGGCGTCGCGAAGTGCTGGTTGCCGCGCCCGCCGCGGCCGCCCTTGGCGACCAGCAGCACCTGATCGTCCTGGATCATTTCGCCGAGGATCTCGCCGGTGTCGGCGTCGCGCACTTCGGTGCCGGGAGGAACGGGGAGGTAGACGTCGTCGGCCGACTTCCCCGACATGTTCTTGCCCTTGCCATGAGCACCGCGCTCGGCGGTCCAGCGCGTGTGGTAGCGGTAGTCGAGGAGGGTCGCGAAGTTTGAGTCGACTTTGACGTAGACGCTGCCGCCCTTGCCGCCGTCGCCCCCGTCCGGGCCGCCTTTGGGCACGAACTTTTCCCGGCGAAAGGAGCTCGCCCCTGAGCCACCGGTCCCGGCGACGACCTGCACGACAACGCGATCGATGAACACGTTAGACTCCGGTCTGCGCAGCGAGATTAAGCGTGCGGCGTGTGGCGTGCGGCGCAGCAAGGGGAGCGCCTCGCGCGTGCCGAATCGACAAAACCGTCTTCGCGACGATATGCCGAGCGTCGTCACGGAGCTGAACGACGCGTTCGGGCTTGATCAAACCGGCGTCAACGGCCAGCGCGAGCCAATACTCTGATTCGTCCGCTTCCTCTTCAACGATACCCATCTTCGCGATGAATTCTCGGCGAGAACGCGCACGGGAAGCGGCCCGGTAATTTGCGCCAACCGAGGTACCGGATCTCATCAGTTGATCACCAATAACCCATCCCGCACGTCGATTCGGGAATTCATCTACGAGCCGAACAATCGCTAGCGCGAAAGCCTTGGTTAACACCTTGAGCGTGACCGCTGGCACGACCTCACCTTTCTGCGCCGCACGCCACACGCCGCACGTGACTCATTTCGCATCGAGAGCTCGGTCGCGGACATCGGCCCACATTTCCCAAAGCTTGAGAGCACGCTCTTTGGAGAGTTCCTCTTCAACCAGCGCGATCACTTCATCCACCTCTTCCCGTGAGGAACCCGTATTCAAGGCACCGCGCAAGTGCGCGTGCAGTTGTCGCGGCGCATTCTGCATGGCGATCGCGGCCAGCGTGCAGAGTTCGCGCCGTTTCGAATCAAGCGCGGGTCGCCCAAGGATCTTCCCATAGGCATCAACTAGGACCAGCGGCTCAATCGCCGGATGCAGGCTGCGCAGATTCAGCATCAACTTGTGGAAAGTCCGCCCATAAACCGCGCTGCATGCCTCAACGCCACGAGTGGTCCAACGCTCCCAGTCGGGATGTGCGACCGACTCACTCGGCGCGGCGGGCTCGCCCGCGACACTGCGCCAGACACCAAACGCTACGAGAGCCAGGGGATACCCAACATTCAGGAGACTCTGCAACAACAGCTCGTCGACCCAGACTGCCGGCACACCCGCTGCTCGCCCCCCGACCATCCGATCACGCAGTTTCGCCTCATCACCGGTAGCAGTAGCAACGGCAATGCGCACGAGCGCGAGGGTTTTGTCGTCGACGCTCACAGTAACAATCCGCAATCCGCAATCCGCAATCGTTTCACTTCGTGAACCCTCCATTTACACGCATCTCTCCCACGGTCTCGCCGCGCGAGTTCACGATCGGCTTCCTTATTAATGAGGAAGGCTGCGGGCGCAGCCCCAGCTCGGCGAGCACGGCGGCAAGCGCGAGCGCCGAGGCCAGGCTGTGCCCGTCCGCGACCTTGAGCGCGACGCCCAGCCCCTCACGCACGAGCAGGGCGCTGTACACCCCCTCCGCGCCCACCTTGGTGACCACGCGCCCCGGATGGGCGCGCATCATCTCCGTGCACGGCCGGCCCTCGCCCGCGATCAGCTCGGGATGGAGCAGCATGGCCTCGAGGATCGGCCCGTCGAGCCGGGTATAGGCGAGCGCCATGTTGCGCAGGGGCAGCGCGAAGCAGGCGACGCCGCAGCCGTCCACCGCCACGCCGAGCTCACTTGGCGCGACATCGGTGTACGCGGAGACCGACTGCAGGCAGCGCTGCTGCACCGGATGCTCGATCCGCGCGTAAAACTCGGTCGGCCAGCCGTGCTGTTTCGCCAGCGCGAGCATCCCGGTGTGCTTCCCCGAGCAGTTCGAGGTCACGGCCGTGAGCCGCACGCCATGCGTCTCATAGTCCTTGGCGACCGCGTCCGACAGCGGCCGGTGCGGACCGCACATCAAGTCGCGCTCGGAGCAACCGATGCGCTGCAGAAACTCGCGCACCAGGCCGACCTGCTCCGGCGCGCTCGAGTGGGACGCGCACGCGAGCGCGAGATCCTCGCGTCGCAAGCCGAAGCGCGCGACGACGCCGTCTTCGACGAGCGGCTGGGCCTGGAACGGTTTAGCCGCCGAGCGCCAGAACGTGACGTAGTCGGGATCCCCCGCGCTGGCCACGAGCTTCCCGGCCGCATCCACGACCGCGACGTGGACCTGGTGCTGCGACTCGAGGATGTTGCCCCGGTAAGACTCGATGAACAATCACGGCTCCTTTCGCCCGCGGAATGTAATAACGTGCGGCGCGCGACGTGCGGCATCGGGAACGCGCGGCGCAACAGCGTGTAGCGTGCGGCGCAGCAAGGATAGGTCGAGGCGTCGGACGCTCTCATTGCAGCGCCGCACGGGCGTTGCAATGAAAGTGCCGGGGGCACGAACTATCCTGACTGCGCCGCACGCAGTCACGCCGCACGTATATTTGCCGGCCATGCGCACCGCTCTCCTGGTCCTCGTCCTGCTACCGGCCAGCGCCGTGGCCCAGGAAGCCAGCCCCTACCTGCCGCTGTCCCACTGGTCCATGCCGTTCATCGAGCACCTGATCGCCGCCGGCCGCATGGCCGATCCGTCGCCGCTCAGCCGGCCGTTTCGCGTCGACCAGATCGTCCGCGCGCTCGAGGCCGTCGACAGCACGCTCGTCGGGGGGGGGGGCGCCGAGTGGGGCGTCGTCAAGACGATTCGCGGCGACCTGACGCGGCGCATGCGCGGGCCGGCGGCGCGCATCGACGTGCACGCGAGTGTCGCCGGCGCATCACACGCGCGGCGCGATCCCCTGCGCGAAGCGGGCGTGGGACACGCGACATTCGCCGGCGGCGCGGCACTCACCTTCTACTTCGGTCCCGCGGTCGTGGTGACGCATCCGTACTTCGACACCCGGCTCAAATGGGATCCCGATTACTCTGGAAAGAAGGACCGGTTCGTGGCCGGGCGCGCGGCCGAGGCGTACGTGAGCGCGCAGTGGCGGTTCGGCGAGCTGTTCTTCGGCCGGCTCGACCGCAATTGGGGACCACGCTTCACGGAGGGGTTGGTCGTCTCGCCGAGCCCCTACAGCTACGATCTGCTCGACGTGCGCATCGGCACCGACGGGATCTATTTCGAAGGATTGGTCACGCAGCTCGATGACCTGCCCGACACGAGCGGCGCCGCGAACACGCGTCACCTCATCACACATCGGCTGATGATCCGCCCACCGGGGAACACGACGTTCTCGCTGTGGGAAGGGACGCTCATCGCCGGTCCCAGTCGACAGCTCGAGCCGTGGTTCCTCAACATCTTTACCCTCGGCGTTCTCCAGCAGTACGATCAGGAATCCCAAGCGAACAACATGCTGGGCCTCGACGTCACCACGCGGATCAAGCGCACCCAGCTGTTCGGCTCCGTGCTGATCGACGACATCCAGGTGGATAACAGCACGGCGTCGGACCAGGAGCCGCCCCAGTACGGCTTCACGCTCGGCGCGCAGTCCGGGATTGGACGGGTCGGCTGGACCGCGTTCTACACGCAGGTCGCGAATCTGACCTACCGCCAGGATAATCCCCCGGAAGTCTGGATGCGGCAGAATGTCGGACTCGCCCGTAACTTCTCCGACTACGATCAGCTCACGCTGCGCGCGAGCGTGATCCCCGGGGCGGGACCGAGCGTGCTGCTCGAGCCGGAGATCACGCTGCTGCGCCAGGGCGAGGGGGACTTCCGGAAGCCTTATCCCCCGATCGCGCAGCTCGACTCGACGCCCACGCTGTTTGCGGGTGTGGTCGAGCGCACGCTGCGCCTCGCGATCGCCGGACGCGTCGCGCGCGGGCGCTGGCTGCTGTCGGGCGACGGCGGCGTGCACCTGATCGACAACTATCAGCACGTAAACGATGCCTCAGAGACCCGATGGGTAGGGAGGATTGCACTCGAGTGGCGGACCAAGAAAGAGGGACGGATTCCTTGAGAGCTCTACGTGCGGCGTGGGGCGTGCGGCGGACGTGCGGCGTAACTGCGTGCGGCGTGCGGCGCAGCACGGTTGGTTTCGTGAGCTGCGCCGCACGTCACACGCCGCTGCGCCGCGCGTCCAAATGATGACTCGTGATCGAGTAGAAGCACTCCTGCGGAAGATGGCAGGGACGAAGGTCGTCGTCGTGGGCGACGCGATGCTCGACGTGTACCTCGTCGGCGAAGTGGACCGCGTCTCCCCCGAGGCGCCGGTGCCCGTCGTCACGGTGCACGCGAGCCGGCACGGGCTGGGCGGCGCCGCCAACGTGGCCGCGAACGTCGCCGCGCTCGGCGCCGAGTGCCGGCTCGTGGCCGTGGTCGGCGAGGACGAGCGCGCGGGTGCGGTGCGGGCCGAGCTGGAAGACCTGCGGCTCAGCTGCGACTATCTCGTCGGCGACCCGGCGCGCCCGACGACCTCGAAGACCCGCGTCGTGGCCCGCGGGCAACAGATGCTGCGCATCGACGAAGAAATCGAAGACCCGGTCTCGGCGCGGGTCATGGAGCAGCTCGGCGGCTCGCTCGAGCGCGCGCTCAAGGACGCCGACGCGCTGCTGATCGAGGACTACAACAAGGGCGCGCTGGTGCCGCAGGTGATCGAGCGCGCGATGACGATCGCCAAGAAACGCAGCCTGCCGGTCGTGGTCGATCCCAAGTTCAAGAACTTCTTCGCCTACCGCGGCGCGACCGTGTTCAAGCCCAACCGGCGCGAGCTGGAGCTGGCGATGGGCGCGGCACTCGATCTCGCCCATCCCGACGCCTTGCCCGATTCGCTCGAGAAGCTCAGCGTCGACAATCTGCTGCTCACGCTCGGCGCCGAGGGGATGCTGCTGGCGACCAAGGACGGCCAGATCACCCGCATCCCGACGATGGCGCGCGAGGTGTTCGACGTGTCGGGCGCGGGCGACACGGTCACGGCGTGGGTGGGCACGGCGCTCGCAGGTGGCGCCACGGTGCGCGAGGCGGCGCACATCGCGAACTTCGCGGCAGGAATCGAGGTCGGCAAAGCCGGCGTCGCCACGGTCTCGCCAGCTGAGGTTTTGTCAGTGCACGAAGCCTATTATGATCAGCTTGGTAAATTTCGCCGGGAAGGATTGCTGTAGCCGGGCCCTTAGCTCAGCGGTTAGAGCAGCGGACTCATAATCCGTAGGTCCCAGGTTCAAATCCTGGAGGGCCCACTTTCAAGACGCCAAGACGCCAAGTGCAAGACGCCAAGTGGCCACAAGCGACAAGTGTACAGAAGGCTCGGCCTAATTATCTTTTTCTTGAGTCTTCTTTTCTTGGTTTCTTGGCGTCTTGGCGTCTTCAGAGCGTCTTGGCGTCTTCAGAGCGTCTTGGTGTCTTGAGTCTATTAGTTCAGAACACATGAAGCGTCGCGTCTTTATCACTCTGCTGGTCGTGACGAGCTGTCAGGAGAGCAACGCTCCCAGCGGCCCTCCTCCTGATGTGTCCGGC
>JBLNGI010000006.1:0-9666 GCA_050264615.1 Gemmatimonadota bacterium | reverse complement strand
TTGATCTCGGTGATCGTAGCATTCATCCGCTTCGCGAAGAACCGCTCGAGGTCCGGGTTGATGATCTGATCTTCTTGCGCAACCATGAACCAACTGGGAATCGTCCTCCACGCTGCGGCCGTGTTCGTCTGCGTGAAGGCTGCCGCGATCAAAGGCTTCTGGGCCACCGCCATCCCCTCCGCCTGCTTGCGCGGGATGTCCGGGGCGAAGAGGTCAGGGTACGCGGCGTAGTCGATGTAGAGGAACCCGGCGGCGTCCGGGACGAACTTCGTCAGAACAGGTGACGGGTATTGATTCAGCAGTGGACCGAGCACTTCATTCGCATCGGGCGCGAGCGCGGCGATGTACACCAGCGCTTTTACGTTTGAATTGCCCACTGCGGCGCCGCTGATCACCGCGCCGCCGTATGAATGGGCGACGACCACCACCGGTCCCGTCTGGGCGTCGATCAAACGCTTGGTCGTTTCCACATCGTTCGGGAGCGAGGTCAACGGGTTCTGCACGGCGACAACTTTGTACCCGTCCTGCTGCAGCTGCACGATCACCGACTGCCAGCCCGAGGCGTCGGCGAACGCGCCGTGCACGAGCACGATGGTCGGTTTGGCCGGGTTGGCGGTCTTTCCATTCGCCGTTTGCGCGAATAGCGACGTCGGCTGCAGCGCATCGGGCGTCGAGCAGGCGACGAGCACGGCAAGTAACGCGGCTTTCAAAACGGTGGCGCGCATGTATCCTCCTGAAAGGGTGTGGGGATCGATAGCATGTGCGATGATGCACGCGGGCCAAGCGCCGGTCGATTGCGCCTTCGTATCGTCGACGTCGATACTTTGGTGTAATGGATGGAAGCGACGGCTGATGGCAGTGTGGTCCTACAGAGGTCACACCATGACGCTCAAGACGCCTGTGCGATACCCGCTGGGCGAGGTGGAGGCAATCATGAGAATCGTCGTGGTTGGTGGCCGCGGGCGTATCGGGGCTCGGCTTGTCACAACGCTCACCCGCGGCGGTCATGACGTGGTGGCCGCATCACGTCGCTCTGGGATCGACGTCGTCACCGGCGAGGGTCTGACGGAAGCCCTGCGAGGGGCCTCGGTGGTTGTCGATGTTTCGGATTCCCCCTCGTTCGAAGACGCCGCAGTGATGACCTTCTTCACGACCACAACACGCAACCTGCTCACCGGCGAGGCCGCTGCGGGTGTTGGCCATCACGTGATGTTGTCAGTCGTGGGCATCGACCGTTTGCCGCAAGTCGGCTACTACCGGGCGAAATTGGCACAGGAAAAGCTGATCAAGGACTCGTCGATTCCGTTTTCAATCGTCCGGGCCACGGAGTTTTTCGAGTTCCTGGAGAGCATCGCCGATGCCGCTATGCATGGGAGCGTCGTTCGCGTACCGCCCGCGCGCATCCAGCCGATCGCCGCTGACGACGTCGCGCGCGCGCTCGCAGAGATTGCGACAGGTACTCCTTTGAACGGAACGGTTGAAATCGGCGGACCCGAATCTTTCAATGTGGCTGCACTCATGCAGCGGGTCCTTGCCGCACAAAACGATCCGCGTCAGGTGATCACCGACCCCCAGGCACGGTACTTCGGTGCCGCACTTAGCGAACGGTCGCTCGTGCCTGGCGACCAGGCAGAACTCGGCGAGATCCGGTTCGACGACTGGCTCCGTCGCTCGGGGAGTTCGGATCCGCATCTTCCGCAGGCGGTTCAAGGTTCCTGACATGTTGGCCGAGACGCCACGTTCGACACCGCTCACAAGCGCCCCGAATGCGGCGTTCCTGTTTCCTACGCTAACCTCTGCGCAGATCGCGCGAATTGCCTCCCACGGAGTCACTCGTCCCGTCACTCGCGGAGAAGTATTGATCGAAGACGGCCAGACAGACGTGCCGTTCTTTGTGCTGCAGGCTGGTGAGATCGAGGTCATTCGCCCGTCTGGCATCGGCGACCTCCTGGTGGCCGTTCTCCATCCCGCTCAGTTCAGCGGTGACGTCAGCATGATTCTCGGTCGCCCCGCGCAGATGCGACTGATCGTCAGTGAATCGGGCGAAGTCATCGAGCTGACACGTGACCAGATGCATGCCGTCATTCAGACAGACGCCGAGATCAGCGAAGTGCTCCTGAGGGCGTTGATCCATCGACGGATCGCCCTGGTGGCGCAGGGGATTGGCGACGCGCTGCTCATCGGGCCCGACCGCTCCGCGGCGACGCTTCGCATCAAGGAATTCCTCACGCGAAACGGCCACCCCTTCAAATATCTCAATCTTGATCGTGACGCTGAGGTGCAGGACTTACTCGATCACTTTCACGTGGACAGGGCCGAGACCCCGGTCTTGATCTGCCGCGGCGCGGCCGTGCTAAAGAGGCCAAGCAACCAGGAGATCGCCGACCGTCTCGGCTTCAATGAGCGGATCGACCGGATTCATCTCCGCGATGTCGTGATCGTTGGCGCCGGACCGGCCGGCCTTGCCGCCGCAGTCTACGCGGCTTCCGAGGGGCTCGATGCGCTGGTGATCGAAGCGAGTTCGCCTGGGGGACAGGCGGGCTCGAGTTCGAGAATCGAGAACTACCTAGGGTTCCCTACTGGAATCTCGGGCCAGGAGTTGGCCGAACGCGCCTATGCCCAGGCGCAGAAGTTTGGCGCTGCCGTCATGATTGCGAGTGGTGCCGCGGAGTTGAGATGCGAAGGAACGTTCTACGGCGTGAGACTGGAGGACGGCGCGACCGTCCCCACTCGCTCAGTGATCATCGCCACTGGAGCCCGATACCGTAAGCCTGCGCTCGCCAACCTCGAGCAGTTCGAGGGTGCCGGCGTCTACTACAGTGCGACCTCAATGGAGGAAGGGCAGCTGGGCGACGACGACGAGGTCATCGTCGTTGGCGGTGCCAACTCGGCGGGGCAGGCAGCGGTGTTTCTCGCGGGGAGGGGGAGGCGAATTCACGTGCTCGTCCGCTCGCATGGCCTTGCCACGAGCATGTCGCAATACCTGATCCGCCGCATCGAGGAGACCGCGACTATTCAGGTCAGGACGCGAACCGAAATCGTTGCCCTGGAGGGGAAGGAGCATCTGGAACGCGTGGAGTGGCGCGACGGCAGTGGCGCAGTCACGAGTCACGATCTGAGGCACGTGTTCCTGATGACGGGCGCCGAGGCCAGTACTGGCTGGCTGAATGGCCGTGTCGCGCTCGACGCGAATCGCTTCATCAAGACGGGACCAGACCTGACACCTGACGATCTCGCCGCTGCCCACTGGCCGCTGGCGCGCTCGCCGCACCTGCTCGAAACCTCGCATCCGGGTGTGTTCGCCGTGGGCGACGTTCGATCCGGAAGCATCAAGCGGGTGGCATCGGCCGTAGGTGAAGGATCCGCCGCAATTTCGTTTATCCATCGCGTGCTGGACAATGGAGATACACGCGCTGGCGAACGCGCGCCGCTGGGTCATTCCTGAAGTGAGCGAAGCTGCTCCTCGAAGTGGGCCATTGAGGCGAAGTACAAGCCAGCTCGGCCCGGCGCTGGCAACCACCAGCGCCGGGTTTCACATTTGAGGCAGGAGCGGCTCTAGGCGCTGCGTCCCGTGAACGAGACCGCGTGCCGCTCGGCGGCCCGGGCTCGAAGTTCGCGAGCACGCTGTCCCAGAACACGCCGCCCGACGCGGCACGTGATTGCGCTTGTACGTGGCGCGCGCCGCGTCTTCGGGAAACGTGTTGGTGAAGGTGTAGCGCCACTGTTCAGGTGAGGCCGACCGCGCGATGCCGGTTTGCCGGATTCTTGAGCACCGGGAACGACGCACGGATCTGCGAAGTTCAGGCTATACGGGAGGCACCATGAAAATCGTCGTGGTTGGCGGCCGCGGTCGGATCGGGGCTCGGCTTGTCGCCGAGCTCACCCGCGGCGGCCATGACGTTGTGGCCGCATCACGGCGCTCTGGGATCGACGCCCTTACCGGCCAGGGTCTGGCGGAAGCCCTGAGAGGTGCTTCGGTGGTTGTCGATGCCTCGAATTCCCCTTCCTTCGAAGACGCCGCGGTGATGGAATTCTTCACTGCCTCGACGCGGAGTCTGCTCGCTCGCGAGGCCGCGGCGGGTGTCGGCCATCATGTGATGGTGTCGATCGTGGGGATCGACCGTTCGCCAGAATGCGGTTATTACCGCGCGAAAGTTGCGCAGGAAAAGCTCATCAAGGACTCGTCGATTCCGTATTCGATCGTCCGAGCCACGCAGTTCTTCGAGTTCCTTGATATTATCGCCGATGTCGCTACGCATGGGAGCGTCGTTCGCGTGCCGCCTGCGCGCATGCAACCGATCGCTGCTGCTGATGCCGCCTGTGCGGTCGCAGAGTTTGCGACCGGTGCTCCCTTGAACGACACGGTTGAAATCGGCGGGCCCGAATCGTTCTATATGGCTGACCTGTTGCAGCGGGTGCTTGGCGCACGGAACGATCCGCGTGAGGTGATTGCCGACCCGCAAGCACGGATGTTCGGCGCCGCATTTACCGAATACTCACTGATACCTGGCGCACACGCGAAACTTGGCGAAATGCGGTTCGGCGACTGGCTCAGCCGTTCGGCGCTTTCGGTTCATTCCTGAAGTGCGCGGAGTTGGTCCTCGAAGTGCGCCATCGACGCGAAGAACAGATAGACGGCCCAACTCACCCGCGACACGCCGAGCGCCGCAAGGTCGCGGACCGAAGAGACCTGCGGCACGCGGCTGATGTTCACGGGGCCGCGCACGCCCGACATGAAGCGACCCAGGGCCTCGGGCTCCCACAGGGCGATCGGGTAGACGCAGTCGGCACCGGCTTCGAAGTACGCGGTCGCGCGTTCCAGGGCGGCGGGGACGAGGTGACGTTGAGTCTCGGGCTCGGCACCCGCGATGAAAGGACTCAGGAAGTTGTCGATGCGGGCGTTGATAACGAGCGGATAGTCCTGCTGCTCGGCGGCCTGGCGGACGGACCGGAGCCACTCCGCATGCGGGGTCGGATCGCGAAGGACGCCCGCATGATCGTGGGGGACTCCGCGACGGTACTCGGTATCCTCGAGATTGCATCCTGCGGCTCCAGCTTCTCGAAGCGCAGCCACCAGCGCTTCCGGCTCCATCCCATAGCCGGCCTCGGCGTCGACCGTGACCGGGACGTCGACGCCCTTGGCGATCCGCGTAGCGGCTGCGAGCATCTCCGCGGCCGGAGCGCCTTCGTGGTCGTCGTAGCCGAGCGTGGCCGAGACCCCCCAACTCGTGGTGGCGACCACGGGGAATCCGGCTTTGGCCACCGCTCGCGGGGTGGCCACGTCCCACACATTTGGGAGCAGGAGTGGGTTGCCGGGTTGGTGCAGAGACCGCAAGCGGTGACACCGGATCGTGAGCTCTGCCGCATCGAAGGTGGTCATTAAAGGTGTCCGGTTCGAGGAGCCTAATTCGCCCGTTTTGCGAGCGCATCACGAAGGGCCCGCCGGCCGGCGACGCCGAGTTTTCGGAACACCTTGTGCAGGTGGTACTCGACGGTGCGCGGGCTGATGAACAAGCGGGCGCCGATCTCGGGATTGCTGTGCCCGTCGCGGGCCATCATCGCAACGTGGATTTCCTGCGGGGTGAGGGCTTGTACGGTATTGCCGGTACGCTTGCGGACCGTTTCGCCGGTAGCGAGGAGCTCATGGCGGGCACGCTCGGAGAACGCGCCGGCCCCCATGCGGATGAAACTATCGTGCGCGGCGCGCAGCGGCTCGCGTGCGTCCGAACGGCGGTTCACGCGCCGTAGCCACTCACCATAGCAAAGCTGGCTACGCGCCAGCTCGATTGCGGCGCGGCTGTGCGTGAGTCGCTCGATCGATTCCCGGTAGCAGGCTTCGTCGGCATGCAGCAGCCCGCGACTGCGTGCCTCGACCCCGAGCGCCCACTCGGTGCCGCTGGCGCGAGTTCGTTCGCTCAGGCGGCCGAAGGCAGCGGCTGCCTCGTTTAGCTTTCCGAGTCGAACGCCGGCCTCCACCAACTCGACCAGCGCCCAACTGCACGCAATGACTTCGTCGTGTTCGCATGCCTGCCGCGCGGCAGCGAGCGCTTTTTCATACTGGCGGTAGCCGTTGTGCATGACCGCGGAAAGACACCAATACGTACCGAAGGCCGAGCCTTCGCCGCGTGGGGCCGCGTTCTCTCGTACGAGCTTGAACACCGCGTCCATCTGAACCTGATCGCCGCGCGCCGCGGCCAGCACGCAGGCCGAATACTTCAGGGGGGGGAGCCCTGTCGCCTGCCCGATCGCGTCGGCTTCGTCGATCTGCACCTCGGCGGTCGCGAGTGCACCCGAATGGACGTGGAAGGCTGCGAGATGGTTCATAGAGTTGGCGAGCAGGCTCATCCTGCCCGTGTCGCGTCCGATCCGGGCGCCGCGGGTGGCGACCGCGTGCCAGAGATCGTCGTCCCAGAGGTCTTGCGCGAGCCGGCACGCCAGCCACAGCCATCTGTGATCCTGTCCAACATCATCGGCCGCAGCCAGGGAGCGAAGCGCGCGCGTGAGCGGCGTGACCGACGCCGCATAACCTTCCGTGAATCGCTTCACAAGACCATCGAGCAGAAGGTCAGCTACGCTCGGAGGCCTGGGCCGAATGAACGCGCGCGCGTGTTCGGCGATCTCGCGCTCGCGCGGACCGGTCCCAAGCCGCCCGGCGAACATCGCCGACGCAATCGCATCGAGGTAGGTGTCGCGGGCCAGCGTGTCGTCCAGCAGTTCGAGCCGCCTGGCCGCCTCGAGCAGAAGGGCAGGCCCATCGCGTCCGCGCTGGATGGCGAACACGACCTCCGCGCGCAACCGCTCCAGTCGCGCTCGCTGGAGCTCGTCGAGCGGTCCCGCCCCGAGCTCGGCCGCGTCAAGGAGCGAAGATGCCGACGTGAAGTCGGCGACGTCGTGCTTCGCCTGCGCGGCGGTAAGCGACCGCTCGACCCGCACGCGAGGATCCGGTGTCAACTCAGCCGCTCGTTTCAGGAACGCCGCGGCGGCGGCCAACCCGCCACGAGCCTGCGCCCGATCGGCCGAAAGAACCATCTCCGCGGCCACCTCCTCGTCCGGACTCGCCGCTGCATGTGCGTGATGCCAGGCGCGGCGGTCTGGATCGAGCACCGGATCAGTCTCATCGGCAAGGGCTTGATGGACGTCGCGACGGTCGCTCGGGCTCGACGCAACGTAGATCGCCGAGCGAACGAGCGGGTGCGGGAACCGAACCCGCACGCCTAACTCGATCAACCCGGCGTTCTCGGCCGGCCGCCCGGCGCCAGTGCCGATGCCCAGACGTTTCGCGGCGCGCCACAGCAGGCCCGCATCCCCCACGGAGTCGGCCGCAGCCGTCAGCAGAAGCAGCTGAGAATCACGGGGAAGCTTCGCGACGCGCTCCAGGAAGCTGCGCTCGATGCGCCTTGTCAGATGGCGTGCGTCGGGGAATGCGAACCCCTCCGCGAGCTCCGCCGGCGTCAAGTCACGCGGCAGCTCGATCAGCGCGAGCGGATTGCCGCGCGTCTCGTCGAGGATGCGGGCCTTCACCTGCTCATCGAGCGGACCCGGGATCATCGCGTCCAAGAGCATGCGCGCATGCTTGGGAGTCAGTCCCCCGATCGCCAGCTCCGGCAACCCCGCAAGGACCTGGTCGCCGCCCTGCTCGCGCACCGCGAACACCAGCGCCACACGTTCCGCCAGAAGGCGGCGCGCCACGAACGCGAGCGTTTGCGAGGACACGCGGTCAAGCCATTGCGCGTCGTCCACGATGCAGACGAGCGGCTGGTCCTCAGACGCGTCGGCCAGAAGGCTCAGAACTGCCAACCCAACGAGAAACCGCTCTGGTGGCGGTCCCGCGCTCATGCCGAACGCCGTGCTCAGTGCCTCCCGCTGCGGCTCCGGCAGTTGCTCAACACGGCCAAGCAGAGGCGCGCACAACGAATGCAGACCGGCGAAGGCTAGCTCCATCTCAGACTCAACGCCCGTCGCCCAGGCTACCTGACATCCCTCGGCGGCTCCCGACAATTGCATCAAGAGCGCAGTCTTTCCACAACCGGCTTCGCCGCGCAGAACCAGCACCTGACTATGGCCCGCGCGCACGCCCGTAACGAGTTGGCCCAGCCGGCCCCGCTCGCCCGAACGGTCAAGAAACTCGGTAGGTCGCTGAGATGCGCCGAGCATGGGGCTGCGGATTATGCCGTCTCCAGCGCGCGGGCGTCAATGCCACCCGAAGGTGCCCCGATACCCGGGGCCCGCGACTGTGGATTCGACTAGGGTCTTCAACGGACGCGACCAATGTGCGAAGGGCTGATCTTCGCCCTTGCTGATCACCCTTCAAGGAGCGTTCACATGGTACAGGTCTCATCGGTTCCAAGGTCGTCAGCCGACTCCGTGACCTCGGCCAGAGCGCACTGGCCTCGTCAGCACATCCCCGGCAAGGAAAGCGCGATGCCGAGCCAGTCTCCCACGGTGTTCGTCGTTGATCCGGACGCGTCGGTAGGTCGCTTCCTGGAATTCGCGATTCGCCGGGCCGGCTGGAGCCCCGAGATCACTGTGTCCCCGCGAACGTTTCTCGCCCTGCCGCCGCTCCAGGCTCCGAGCTGTCTCCTGCTGGACGTGGGAGACTTCCTGCCCGATCTCACCGGCTTCGAGCTGTTGCGGCGCATCGCGACCGAGCGCAAGGAGATCCCGGTGGTCGCCATGTCGGGCGAGCCGAGCATTCCGTTGGCGGTTCGGTCGATGCAGGCGGGGGCCATCGAGTTCCTGGTGAAGCCGTTCGGCGACGATGCCCTGCGGGGGACGGTCGAGCGTGCCCTGGCGCAGAGTGAGGCCGTCATGCAGGACGAAGCGGAGTGGCTGGCGCTTCGCCGTCGCCACGACTCGTTGAGTGGACGGGAGCGGGATGTCATGGTGCGCGTCGTGTCCGGCTTCTTGAACAAGCAGGTCGGCGCGGACCTCGGGATCAGCGAGATCACGGTGAAGGTGTACCGCGGCAGAGTGATGCGAAAGATGGGCGCGGACTCGCTGGCCGAACTGGTAAGCATGGCGCAGCTGCTCCGCATCGCCCGGCTTCGATACCATCGTGCAATGGATGAAACCCGCGGTCTGGTGACAGTCTGATGCTGCGCCCGAATGGGCGAACAGGAGGCAGCGTGAAGATCGTGATCATTGGCGGAACCGGGCTGATCGGGTCGAAAGTCGTCGCCCGGTTGCGCGAGGAAGGCCACGACGCCGTGCCGGCATCGCCGGCCTCGGGTGTCAACACGCTCACCGGTGAGGGGCTGGCCGAAGTGCTCGCGGGCGCCGCAGTAGTCGTGGACGTGTCGAACTCACCGTCGTTCGAGGACGCCGCCGTTTTGAATTTCTTCCAAACGTCCACCGCCAATCTGCTCCAGGCGGAAGCCGCAGCGGACGTGGCGCACCACGTTGCCTTGTCGGTGGTGGGCACCGATCGCCTCGTCGAGAGTGGCTACTTCCGCGCCAAGATCGCGCAGGAGCAGCTGATCCAACGGTCGTCCATCCCGTATTCAATCGTCCATGCGACGCAGTTCTTCGAGTTTCTCGAAGGCATCGCGGATGCCGCGACCGACGGCAACAAAGTGCGACTCGCGCCAGTGCTGATTCAGCCGATGGCCGCCGCCGATGTCGCGCGGGCCGTAGCCAGCGTGGCGGTCGCCCCCCCGATGAATGGGA
>JBLNGI010000005.1:0-3246 GCA_050264615.1 Gemmatimonadota bacterium | reverse complement strand
GTTCGCTCGCAGCGCAACTCTGCGAGTTGCGGGCGGGGCGAAGGGGGCCCACTCCGCCCGGCCGCGCCCCCGCCGCCCCCGACGCCACCCGGCCGGTCTCACCTTCACCCATTCGTGAATTAATCCGGGCTAACGGGCGGCGCGGCCGAGACTCGGGACGCGCAGCGGGTGGTCGAACTCCAGCGCAAGATCGGCCAGCAGACCCTGAAGCTGGATTTCTTCGCGCGAGCCTTGCGGCACATCAGGGCGTCAGCGCCGTCGAGCGACGGGCCTGGCGCCGGGCGGTCTTCGCCGTGATCGAGACGATGACACCACCGCAAGGCCCCTTGTCGATCGAGCGCTCTAGTCGGGCAGCCCGGCGAGGTGGAGCGCCTCCGCAACGTCTTCCACGTCCGACGGGCGCCGAAACGGAAGCGTCCGCACAAGGTCCTTGATGGTCGGCGCGCCTTCCGCTCGCAGCTCATCGATGAGCGCCGACGCGTCGCTCATGCGGCCGAGCCTGCCGAGAGCGGCGGCTCGATAGGTAAGCTGGTGAGGCACACGAATTGCCTCGCGACCCAGCATCGCGAGGCATTCGGCAAATCGGCGCTGATGGTACAGCGCTTGCGCGAGACGGAGCCAATACCGGGGTAGCTGGTGCAACGGATTGAGCCGGATGGCGCGGCGCACCCAACGCTCGCCTTCCTCGGGTCGGCCGGAGTACGTCGCGAGCTCACCGATCTGACAGATGATCTTGTCGTCGTTGGGATTCAGCGCCAAGGCGCGCTCGATGTGAAATTCGGCCTTGTCGAAGTCGCGCCACAGCAGATGGAATGCGGAGAGCACGCGATGGATCTCCCCCTCGCCGTCGTCCAGTCGGTACGCGCGCTGAATCGCGTCGAAACAGCGCTGGACTAGCGTCGGGTGCGGATCGAGGAACGTCTGCTGGTAAAAAGCACAGGCGAGCCACGTGTGACCCAGTGCGAACGCGGGATCCAGCGCCACCGCACGTTCGAACATCTCGATCGCGCGCGCATTGTCCTCCTTCGTCCAGCGGTGATGATAGTCCTTGCCGCGGAGATAGCAGTCGTAGGCGGTGAGGCTCTCAGTCGGCTTGCGTCGGACCCGCTCGATCGCCGCGGCCTCCACCCGGTTCACCAGGGCGGAGACTAGCATCGCAACGATCTCATCCTCGGCGGCGAACACGTCGGCAACATCTCGTTCGAGCGTCCGGGCCCACACGTCGCTGCCCGTGAGGACGTCGACGAGGTGAACGCCCAGACGGATCCGGCCACCCGCCCGCCTGGCGCTGCCGCGGACGACGTAGTGGACGCCGAGTTCGCGCCCGATCATACGAACGTCGGGCTCGCGCCCCCGGAACGTGTACGCGGTCAACGCGGAGATGACGAACAGAGAGCCGAACCGTGACAGCGCCGACGTGACCTCCTCCGCTATCCCAATCCCGAAGAAGTCCTCGTCCGGCTGCCCATCGGTGTTGGCGAATGGAAGGACCACGATGGAGCGGCGATCGGGGAGGTCCGGAGTGGTGTGGCGGACGGACTCGGCCAGACGCGTGGTCTCCGGGTTCGGCGCGACCCCAAGGTGCCGATCGAGTGCCGCGACGCAGTGTTCGTACTGGCGCAGCACCGCAGAGCGGTCGCCGCGCCGCGCGTATAGAGTCATGAGGAGGCGATGCGCCGCCTCGTTTGCAGGGTCGAGCGCGAGGTGCCGCCGCGCCGTCTCGATCGCCTCGTCAATCGCGCCGACATCCGCTCGTGACCTCGCTGCGGCGCCCAGCCGGTCACAGGCCAGGGCCTTGACCCTGGCGCGCTGGTCGGCCAGCCATTCCTCGAACGGCTCCTCTCGAACGCTGAGCCCCTCGAGGAGCTCGCCTCCGACGATCTGGCCAGTGTCGGCGGCGGCCGGCTGTTCCAACCTGGCCACGTCCACCTCCACGAGCGCGGAATCGAGATAGAGCGCGCCGCCATCAGCGGCGATTATCTCGCCGCCCAGCGTCTTGCGTAGGTAAGCCACGCTTTGGCGAAGATTGTGGCGGGCTTGCGCGTCGTCCATCCCGCCCCAAAGCAATCCAGCTAGGTGCTCGCGCGAGTGCCGACGCCCCGGTGGAAGCGCGAGGTAGGCTAGCAGGGCCGCGACCTTGCTTCCGCGAATGTCAAGACGGCGGCCCGCGCGTTCCGCGCGGAGGCGGCCGAGTAGGAACACCTTCAGCCGCCGGTCACCCATGGTCCACTCCACCGCGAATAGACGTCGGATTGACGCGACATGGACGCGCGCTTGACGCGGCGTCGCCCATTCTACCCGCGCGGGCAAGACCCCGCCATCCGATAGTCATGCGAGTGAAAGGAGCCCGATATGCACGCTGGTGTGGATCCCGAGACCGTCGCTCGATTTGAGAACGACACGTGGAGCCGCTGCGCCGAGAGCTATGCGGATACTTTTCACCTGTTGACAGTTCAAGCCATGCCGTTCCTGGTGGCCGCCGCGGCGGTAGAGTCGGGCCGCCGGGTGCTGGACCTCGGCTCGGGACCGGGCGACGGCAGCGCTCTTCTCGCAGATGCGGGCGCCATCGTCGACGGCGTAGACTTCTCAAGCCGGATGGTTGCAGTAGCCCGGCAGCGCCACCCGCGTATCCAGTTTCACGAGGCGGACGCCGAGCATCTGCCGTTCGGGAATTGCACGTTCGATGCGGTCGTGTCCAACTGTGTGGTGCACCATCTCGCCAGACCGGCGGCCGTGTTCGAGGAAGTGTCCAGGGTTCTCGTGCCGGGCGGCCGGTTCGCGTTCTCCGTGTGGGGCGCCGCGGAAGAGCAGACTGGCTTCGGTGTCTTCTTCGCGGCGGTGCAAGCGCATCACGAGTTGCAGGCCCTGCCCCAGGGACCCCTGTTCGGCATCACCGACCCGGCCGTATACAAGGCGCTGACCGACGGCGCGGGCCTGGGCGACTTCGGCCTCCGCAGGCACGAGATCGCATGGCGGATGAACACTATCGATCACCTCGTCGCCGGCCTGTGGGATTGGGGGAACATCGGGGCGCTTCCCAAACATATCCAGCAACGGATCGACGACACAACCCGATCGAATGCCCGCGCCTATTACCAGGGAGGCGGCTTCGTCTTCTCGCACTCCATTCTCGTCGGGGCTGCATCGTCCGGAAGGTGACGGCTAGGAGTCTGTCGGGTTATTGGGAGCTGAAGCTGCTGAAAACATCGCCATGGCAAGTCCAGCGACACGGCGGCCCTGCGCGGC
>JBLNGI010000004.1:0-2645 GCA_050264615.1 Gemmatimonadota bacterium | reverse complement strand
AGGACGTTGCGGCGTTCAGCGACGGGCTCGTGAACTACACGGGCGGGACCTTTCCGGAGCAGCTCCGATCGGCGCGCGTATCCGTGGACTTCTTTCGCCTGGTGCGCGCGCCAATCTTTCGCGGGCGAACGTTCGAGAAGGCCGAGGATCTGCCCGGTGGACAGAAGGTCGCCGTCCTGGCGAAGGACACCTGGGAGACACGGTTCAGCGCCGATCCGAATGTGGTCGGAAAGACGATTTCGCTGGACGGCGAACCGCACGTGATCGTCGGCGTGCTTGGAGACTTCGACTTCCAGGATTTCGGCCCGCCGCCGCAGGTGTACTTGCCGTTCCAACTCGATCCCAACACAGCCGACCAGGGCCACTACTTCATGGTGGCCGGTCGGTTGAAACCGGGCGTCACCCTTGAACAAGCCAACGCCAGGATGAAGCTCGCCGCCGACGAATACCGCCGGAAGTTTCCCAACTCGCTCGGACCGAACAACAGCTTCGGCGTTCAGCCGATCCGCGAGATGCTCGTCAGGAACGTGCGCTCCTCGCTCCTCGTGCTTGCCGGCGCGGTGAGCTTCGTGCTGCTGATCGCGTGCGCCAACGTCGCCAACCTGCTCCTGGTCCGTGCCACCTCGCGCCGGCGTGAGATAGCGATCCGGGCAGCGATCGGCGGATCTCGCGGACGCATCGTCCGCCAGTTGCTGACCGAAAGCGTCGTGCTTTCGCTCGGCGGGGGCGTTCTCGGCCTCGCGTTCGGGCTGGTGGGCATCCGTACGCTCCTCACGGTCAACACGGCGGGGCTGCCTCGCATCGGCGAACAGGGATCGCTCGTCGGGCTCGATTGGCGCGTGCTCGCCTTCACGCTGGCGGTCTCGATTGGCACGGGCGTCCTCTTCGGGCTCATTCCCGCGCTGCAGAGCGCGAGAACGGACCTCACCTCCACGCTCAAGGAAAGCGCAGGCCGCTCGGGCACCGGCTTCCGGCAGAACAAGGCGCGCTCGATCCTGGTGGTCACCGAGGTGGCGCTCGCACTCGTCCTGCTGATCGGGTCGGCCCTCCTGATCCGCACGGCCGCCGCGCTGGCCCGCGTGAATCCAGGATTCGATACCCACAACGTGCTGACGATGAGGATGTCGCTCACCGGCCCGCGGTTCCTGGAATCCGAGGGGGTGGCGCGCATGGTTCGCGACGCGTCGGAACGGCTCCGCGCCGTTCCCGGCGTTGTCGAAGCGACGGGCACCTGCTGCGTGCCCCTCGAAGGAGGCTACGGGCTCCCGTTTCTCGTCGTCGGCCGACCGCTCACCAACGGTCCGTTCCACGGTGGCGGCGGGTGGTATACCGTCTCCCCCGGCTACTTCGAAGTCTTCAGGATCCCGATCAAGCGCGGGCGTACGTTCAACGATCGCGATGACAGCCGTGCGCCAGCCGTGGTCATCATCAACGAAGCGATGGCACGGCAGTACTGGCCGAAGTCCGATCCCCTGAAAGACCGCCTCGTCATCGGCCGCGGGGTCATGCGCGAGTTCGCCGACGAACCCGAGCGGCAAATCATCGGGATTGTGGGGGACACGCGGGACGGCGGGTTGAACAGCGACCCGCAGCCGCAGATGTTCATCCCTCAGTCCCAGGTCCCCAATCCGGTGAACGCGCTCAACGTGAAGATTTCGCCGATGGCCTGGGTGATGAGGACGCGCGTCGAGCCGCACTCGATCAGCACACAGGTGCAGGAGCAACTCCGGCAGGCCACGGGGCTCCCTGTCTCCAACATCCGGTCGATGGATGAGATCGTCTCGCGATCGACATCGCGCGAGCGTTTCAATATGTGGTTGATGGCAGTGTTCGGCTGCTCGGCGCTTCTGCTGGCAGCCATCGGCATCTACGGCCTGATGGCCTATTCGGTCGAACAGCGCACGCAGGAGATCGGCATCCGCCTCGCGCTTGGCGCACCGGCCACGCACGTCAGGAACATGGTCGTGCTCCAGGGCATGCGGCTCGCGGTTACCGGAGTAATCATCGGGGTCGCGGCAGCGTTCGGCCTTGCCCGGTTGATTGCGACGTTCCTCTTCGGCGTCACTGCCAGGGACCCCGTCGCGTTCGTGGGGGTCCCGCTGCTGCTCACCGCGGTTGCGTTCCTGGCCGTCTGGCTACCGGCGGTACGCGGCAGCCGCGTGGACCCGGTCATCGCCCTGCGCACCGAGTAGCCGCCCGGGGTTCGCCGGACGGCTTCCCGCGTGGTAGCATGCGCATTCCTTGACAAGCCTGACAGGGGAGGCGCACGTGCAGCTGCGAAGAATCGGAGTCGCGTCGGCCGCCAGGGTCATCGGGGCACTTTACGTCTTCCTGGGCCTCATCGCAGGCCTGATCGTCGCGTGCATCTCGCTGGTGAGCGCGGGATTCCTCAGCAGCCACGACCCCGACATGCCGGCCTGGATCGGCAGCCTCTTCGGCATGGGCGCGATTGTCATCTTCCCGATCATGTACGGGATCCTGGGCGTGGTCCTTGGCGCGGTCGTCGCGGCGATTTACAACGCGGTCGCGGGAATGGTGGGCGGAATCGAAGTTGAGCTCCTCGATTCTGGACCGGCGGCGCCGGCATCCGGACGATAGCGCCGGCAGGCTCGGCGATGCACGTCCTCGAGGCCTCACGCGTGCGG
>JBLNGI010000003.1:0-3483 GCA_050264615.1 Gemmatimonadota bacterium | reverse complement strand
CGACCGGGACGAACGCTGCGACGACCGCCGCCTGCCACGCCCGCCCCAAGTCACGCCAGCGGTCAATCAGGCAGATCACCGCCGGCGTGCCCAGCAGCAACATGTAGTCCCAGCCTTGCGGCGAAAGCAGCGGAATGATCAACAGCAACAGCGCGAACTCCAGGTAGTTCGGTGATCGGACCGTGCGGCGCCGGGAGAGCACGACGCCGGCAAGCGCAAGCACCGCGATCGTGGAGACGACCGCCATCATCGTTGCCGCCGCGCCAGCCCCAATCCACTTCGCCCAGGCAGAGAGGAACGAGATGTTTTCGGGCAACAGGAGATTCGGCGCAGTCGTCTCCGTCACCGTCCGGAACCAGTCGACGAGCAGCGCTACATTCCCTGTCCAGCCGTAGACGACGATCGGGAGTGCGAGGCCGATGACCATTGCCCCGGCGCAGGCCACGAGCGCCGTCGGGCCGACCGCGGCGGCGAGCCATGGCACAAGCACGATCGCGTAGGGCTTGACGAACGTCGCCGCGCCGACGAGCGCGCCCGCCGTGCATCGCGCGCGGCGCAAGGCGGCCACGAACGAGGCCACGAGCATGGCGCCGAGCAGCACGTTTGTCTGGCCGAGCGAGAGCTCGCGCACGTCGACCCGCGCGGTGACGAGGAGCGTCAGCATCACGAGCGCGCCGCTCTCGCGCCGCCGGTCAGGAAGCGCGCCGACTGACGCGGCCAAGAACACGCTCAGCCACGCGAACGAGAGCGCGAACCACAGCGCCTTCGCCGCTTCCGCGCCGACCGCGGCGAACGGGACCAGGGCAAAGGCGAATGTCGGCAGGTACTTGAAGACGAAGTGCCCGTCCGAGGGCTGATACAGCGGCTGGCCGGCGAGCAGACGCATTCCGGCCGTGCGATACACCTCGAAGTCTGTGAGATCGCGCGTGTGGCGAATCACGAGGTAGAGCAATGCCGCGAAAACCGCGCCCGCTACGGTCGCCAGGATCGCGCGCGGTCGTGTCATGCGAGCGACCGGCGAAGGTGGGCGAGGCTGCCGACGAGCACGGTCGCGGCGACGCGCACGAGCGACGCTCTCAGGATGTGCTCGTCGATCGCCCGCCCAACGAAATCGAAGATTGTGAGCCCTGCGTAGGCGACGGCCACGCTCGTAATGACCGTGACTGTACACGATCCCATCGCCATTAACTTCTGCCAAATTCTGTCAACACTCGTCCGAGGGGTAACGGGACAGCAGATAGACGCGCTTCGATATTCCAGCGACGTGTCGTGGCTGATATGGAAGATGGGAATAATTTGAGTGCTCACCTGGTTTTGCACATTGATGAACAACGAACGGGGCAGCGTCTCCGCGATTTCAGGGTGCCTCGCGCACCGATCTGCGCTGTGGGGAATCCCCGTCATGTTGCTGATAGCGGTGTCGGCTCAGACGGCCGCTGCGCAGAGCGCCGCCGTCGCGGCCCCGGGCGTCCGAACCGGCGAGACCCTCTGGATCAGGACGAACGGCGGCACGGAGCTGAAGGGCTCGGTCGTCTCGTCCTCATCGACGTCGCTGACGCTGAACACCGACGCTGACAGAGTCGCCGTGCCGCTGATGGAGGTGCGCCGGATCCAGGTTCGGGATTCGCTGACCAACGGCGCCCTCATCGGCGCGCTCATCGGCGGAGGAATCAGCGCCTGGGCCGGCATCACGCTCGATCGCGACTGCGACGGCCAGTGCGGCAACTGGGGCGCCATCACTCGATTCATCGCCGTTGGCGCCGGCGCCGGCGCGCTCGCCGGCATGGGCATTGATGCGCTCATCCGCCGCGAGATCAAGCCATCGCCCTGGACGTCGCGGTCGGTGGCCGTCGTGCCCAGGGTCTCGAAGACGCACCGCGCGCTTCGGCTGATCGTGCGCTGGTAAGAGGCTCGACGCGACTCGAGCCCTCAGGTCCTGGCGAGGTCTATGGCGTGCGGCTCAGCGCGCTTTCGATGTCCTTCAGCAGGGCATCGATCGAGATCGTGCGCCCTGCCGCATGCGCCCGGGCCCACCGATCCGGGCCGAGGCGTGCGCGTACGTCGCGCTCCGCCTGTTCTCCAAGGGCGTGCACCCACTTGTCGGCGATCGTGGCACCCGTGCGTTCCGTCACGGCGTCCCGAGCGCCCAGGATCCGTGCCGCCCAGAGGTCGTCGCCCTTGAGTACCGCCGCGGTGGCGAGAGGGATCATCAGGTACACGATCGCGAACTTGTCGTGGACCTGCCGGAAGAGAGTGAGGCTTTCGCGCACCAACGCGATCGCCTCATCGGGGTTCCCGCGCCGCACCGCCAGAAGGGCGCGACGATACGACACCAGCGCCAGGAACCACGGACAGTGCCGAAGTACCGATGTGGCCTCATCGAGCAGCCGTTCCGCCTCGGCGGCATCGCCGACCTCCAAGGCGACCTTTGCCATTCCGTTCAGCGAATTCCCGATGCCCCACGGGATCGCCAGTGCCCGGAACCCTTCGACACTGCGGGTGAATCGATCGCGAGCCGCGTTTGCGTCGCCGATGGCATGTTCAACGTGCCCGAACATATGCTCAGCCTGCGCGACGCTATGCGGGTCGCCGGCATCGTGGGCGAGCGCGAGGGCGTGCGTCAGTGCGGTGCGTGCGGGCCCGAGATCTCCCAGCGAGTACCGCATCATCGCCGCTCCGACCAGTGCGTTCGACTCGAGAACGGGCGGAAGGGACGGCAGGTTCAGAATCTGCTCGTACCACTGAAGGCCTTCGGCCGTGTGGCCACGGATCATCCAGAAATGCATCAGGCCCCACGCGATGCTGGCCGCTTCGGCCGGACGGCCGCGATCGATGAGCCACGTCAGTGCGCCGCGGTAGCTCTCGAGATCGTCCCGCACGCGATCCAGCCATTCGGCTTGCGCAGGGCCGACGAGCCCCTCCGCGGCGAGGGAGGCCTGGTCGGTGCAATAGCGCGCCAGCCTCGCAAGTACGTCGTCGCGCTCGCCCGCGGCGCAGAGCTCGAGCGCTGCGTAGGCCCGCACCGTTTCGAGCATCTCGTACAGCGGACGCGTTGCCACCGAGGTCTCGGCTCGCAGCAGGAGGCTCTTGTCGATCAACCCGGCCACTGCGCTGAGCGCGTCGTCGCTCGTGACGGATGAAACGTCGTCACCCCCGGCAAGGACGGCCGCGGCTGCCTCGATCGGAAATCGCCCTGGGAGCGCGCCGAGCCGACGGAACGCCCGTTGTTCCTGTGGGGCGAGGAGCTGGTAACTCCAGGCGACCGTCGCGTTGATGGTCTGCTGGCGTTCCGGGAGATCGCGCGGGCTGACTGTCGAGAGCAGGACATTGTGCGCGAGTCGGCGCAGCAGTTCGTCAGCCGTGAGCACTTTCATCCACGGGGCCGCCAGCTCGAGCGCGAGCGGCAGGGCATCGAGCCGTCGACAAATCGCCGTCACCGTGGCGCCGTTCGCGGACGTGAGGCGAAAATCAGGTTGCACGTCC
>JBLNGI010000002.1:0-4134 GCA_050264615.1 Gemmatimonadota bacterium | reverse complement strand
GCCGCCGGACGGCGCCACGGGGGCGGCCGAGTTGGGAGCGCATTTCGCCGACCATCTCGTGGAAGGACTCACCCCGCCATGACTGCCATACCAGCTACCGCCCGCCCACGCCCGTTCGGGCCGCGGCCCGCCGAGACCTACGGGTTCCGGGACATCCTCTATTCGAAGGAAGGCGGGATCGCCCGCATCACGATCAACCGGTCCGCCAATTACAACGCCTACTCCACCGGCGCGCTCGAGGAGCTCGCGACTGCATTCCGCGACGCGGCGTTTGACGACGGCGTGGGGGTCATCGTGCTCACGGGAGCGGGCGAGCGGGCATTCTGTACGGGCGGCGACGTCAAGGAATACGCCGCCACGTACGTCGCCACGCCACGCGATTACTGGAAGTACATGTCGCTGTTCCGGGCATACATCGAGAGCATTCTCAACACGGGCAAACCCGTCATCGCACGAATCAACGGGATGGCGGTCGGGGGCGGCAACGAAAGCCAGCTGGCGTGCGATCTCTCCGTCATGGCGGAACACGCCTATCTGAAGCAGGTCGGGACACACGTTGGCTCGGTCGCATGCGGCGGCGCTACGCAATGGCTGCCGCTCGTCGTCGGGGACAAGCGCGCGCGGCAGATCCTCTACCTGAATGAGCCGATCCCCGCCGCCAAGGCGCTGGCCTGGGGGCTCGTCAACTGGGTCGTGCCTTCGGTGCGCCGGGGCGAGACCTGGATCGAGGACGCGAGCCCCGAGCAGATCGGCAGCGCGCAGCGCGGCGTGGATGGCTATCGCCTGGATCTTAGCCGGCTCGATGCGTACGTCGACGATGTCGCGCGCCGGCTGCTCGCGTCCTTTGCCGAGTGCACGCGCTACACGAAGCAGCAAACGAATTTCCTCAAGGACTTCGTGTGGCATTCCACGGTGCGCCACGCGCAGGACTGGCTGGCGCTGCATTACGCGAGCTGGGAGCCGGTCGAAGGCATGCAGGCGTTCGTCGAAAAGTGCGCGCCGCGCTACGCACTGATGCGGAGCGGGCCGCGCGGGGCGAGTCCACCGAGTCCCCCTGGGGCGCGCCCGTTCGCGCGTGCGAACGTTGCGGCGCCGGAAACCTCCCCGCCGACCATCACTGGTGCGGAGCATGCGGCGCACCGCTCTCGTAACGGGCGCGGGGCGCGGAATCGGCTGGGCCATCGTGCAACGGCTCGCCGGTGATGCGTGGGTTGCGGGGCTGGATCGCGGCTTCCCCGACGGCCCGGGCGCCGCGCAGCACGTCGAAGAAGCCGACGTCGCCGACAGCGCCGCGGTGACCAACGCGCTCGAGGCGGTGCTCGCGCTGCGCGGCGGCATCGATTGGCTGGTCTGCGCCGCCGGCATCACCCGCGATCGCGTGAGCTGGAAGATGAGCGACGACGAGTGGGCCGATGTCGTCGCCGTGAATCTCACTGGAGCATTCAACACCGTCCGCGCCGCACTCCCGGCGCTGCGCCGCTCGGCCACCGGGCGGCTGATCTTCATCAGCTCGATCAACGGGATCCGCGGGAGCTTCGGGCAGACGAACTACGCCGCGGCCAAGGCCGGGCTCATCGGGCTGGCGCGATCCCTCGCGCTGGAGCTGGCCCGCGACGGCGTCACGGTCAACGTCGTTGCGCCCGGATTCATCGATACCGCCATGACCCGCGCGCTCCCCCCGGCGCTGCGCGCCCGTGCCCTCGACCGTACGCCGCTCGGGCGCTGCGGCGCGGTGGACGACGTGGCGCACGCCGTTCGCTTCCTGTGCGACGACGCGACCGGCTTCATCACGGGCGCGGTGATTCCCGTGGACGGCGGCCAGTTGTTGGGCAGCATGCTGACATGAGCCGCTCGTGAGCATGGCGCGCACGGTCACGGACGGCATCGGCCGGCTGGCACTCGACAACCCGCCGCTCAACATCCTGACGCGCGCCGAGCTGGCGGCGCTGCGCCGCGAGCTCAATGCCCTGGCGGCCGACGCCTCCCTCCGCGTGCTCGTTTTGTCTGCCCGGGGCAAGCACTTCTCGGCGGGCGCCGACGTCGGCGAGCACGTACCGCCCCAGCATCTAACGCTCATCCCTGATTTCCTCGACACAATAGGCGAACTGGATGCGTTCCCCGTCCCGGTGATCGCCGCGGTGCGCGGCAAGTGTCTCGGCGGCGGCTTCGAGCTGGTTCAGCCGGTCGACATCATCGTCGCCGGCGAGAGTGCCTCGTTCGGCCAACCGGAGATCGTCCTGGGCGTCTTTCCCCCGGCGGCCGTGGTGCTATTGCCGGGGCGCGTGCCGCGCGGTATCGCGGCCCAGCTGATCTACTCCGGCGATCCGATCTCCGCCGCCGCCGCGGAGCGGTGCGGGTTGGTGGCGCGCCTCGCGCCCGACGATGCGGTGGAACAGGTCGCGGACGAACTGGCGCGGCGCATCGCGCGGCACAGCGCCGCCGCGCTGCGGGCTGCCAAGCGCGCAGTCAGGGGGCCGGGCGCGGATGCCCGCCGCGCCGCGCTGCAGCAGGCCGGCCACGCGTACCTGCACGACCTCATGACAACGCGCGACGCGGTTGAGGGCCTGCGCGCATTTGTCGATAAGCGGCAACCGGCCTGGAGCAATGTGTGACCGTCTTCCCGCAATGGCGTGATCGGCCGCTCGAGGAAACTCTGGTCTGTTGCCGGGAGCTGCTCGAGGACACCGACTTCCCCACGGTGCGGCGCTGGCGCGACGCGGGCGGCAAGGTCGTCGGACACTTCCAGGTCTATTTCCCCGAGGAGATCGCGCACGCCGCGGGGCTGCTGCCGTTCAAGGTGCGCGGGGCGCCGGTCGAGCCCACCCACGCCGAGTCACGGTTCGGCTCGTATCTCTGCTCGATCATCAAGACGTCGTTCGAGCTCGCGCTCTCGAAGCGCGTCGAGCTCGATGCCTTCATCACCCATCCGATCTGCGACGCGGCCCGCAACCTGGCGGGCGTGTGGGGCCGCAACTTCACCTATCCGTGCCGCATCCTGTACCTGCCGCAGAACCCGAACTCCGCCTTCGCGCCGCGCTATCTGCGCGATGAGTACGCGCGCGTACAGCTCGTGTGCGAGGAGATCGCCGGGCGGTCCATCGCTGCGGAGGATCTGCGGCGCTCGATCGCGCTGTTCAACGAGAACCGTGCGCTGCTGCGGCGCTTGTACGCGCTGCGCCGTGAGCAGCCGTGGCTCGTCTCAGTGGACGAGGCCTACGTGCTGATCGCGCTCGCCGGTCTCATACCGCGCGAGGAGCACAACGCGCTGTTGCAGACGGTGCTCCCGCAGCTCGAGCGGCGGCAGAGCCCCAAACGCGACAAGATCCGCGTCGTCCTCGAAGGCGCATTCTGCGAGCAGCCGCCGCTCGACCTGCTGCGGGCCATCGGTCGCTCCTGCTACGTCGTGGACGACGACTTGCTCATCGGGCTGCGCTGGCTCGTGGAGGACGTGCCGCTCGATCGGGATCCCCTGCTCGCGCTCGCCGAATCGTACATCGACCGCTCCGCGCACAGTCCCGTGCAGCACGACCTCCGCAAGCCGAAGGAGCGAATGCTGCGCGAGCGTCTCGAGGGCGCACACGCGCAGGCGGCGATTCTACTGGCGGCCAAGATGTGCGAGCCGGGACTCGAAGAGCTGGTGGTGCACACCCGCGCCCTCGATCAGTCGGGGACGCGCTACTTCGTGAGCGAGTTCGAGGAAAACATGTCCAGCTTCGATCAGCTCGAGATCCAGCTGGAGACGTTCGTCGAGAACCTGCTGTTCGATTGAGGTACCTATGCTCGTTGGTCGTGCGAACGAAACCGGGGCGCGACTTTTTCGCGAATGGTTCCAGGGTCTCACCGCGGCGGCGGCGGAGGGGCGCGGGGCGGCGTACGTGTTCGTGATGGGCAGCCTGTGCGAGCTGCTCCGCGTGTTCGACTTCCCGATCGTCTTCCCCGAGATCAACTCGCTGCAGACGGCGGTACGCCGCGTGGCCCACGAATACCTGAACGAAGCGGAGAGCTACGGTTTTTCCCCCGACATCTGCGGCTACGTGAAGGCCGACGTCGCCGTGCAGCTGCGCGGCGGCGCGCACCCCATGGGGAGGATTCCCAAGCCGGCGCTCGCCGTCGCGACCAACGCGTGCAACACCT
>JBLNGI010000001.1:0-5939 GCA_050264615.1 Gemmatimonadota bacterium | reverse complement strand
GGCGGCCACTGCTACTATCAATTATATGGCCTTCTCCACCCGGCGCCGGTTCCTTACAGAACTGGCGGCGTTCGGCGGCGTGGCTGCTGCTGTGCGACTCAACGCTCAGCGCGGCCTGGATCAGTTCGTTATTCCCACGGCGCCGTGCACCGAAGCCGATCTCACGCCGGCGGTGCCGGACGCGAGCGGGTTCAAGCCCGGTTCACCCGCGCGAACGTCGATCGTCGAGCCCGGCATCGAGGCGGCCAAGATCGTCGTGACCGGCGGCGTGATTGGAATCAAGTGCGGCAAGGTGAAGGGCGCGCAGATCGATTTCTGGCAGGCCGATCCAGCCGGCGTGTATGACATGAAGGGATTCCGGTTTCGCGGCCACCAGCTGACCGACGCGGATGGCCGCTACCGGCTCGAAACGCTGATGCCGGGTGCCGTGGCCAACAGCGCTCCGCGGTTGGGCGCACGCGTCACCCCGCCGGGGCAGCCGCCGCTCACGACGCTGCTCTTTTTCCCCGACGATCCGCGAAACGCCCGTGACGCGCAGCTCGCGCCGAAGCTGCTCATGAAGCGTGGCAACGCCGCAGGATCCTTCACGTTCGACTTCATCGTGAATCTTTGATGGCCGCGGCTGTCCGCGCGGTGCTCTGCGATCTCGACGACACACTGTTCGACCACGCGCACGCGAGCCGCTGCGCGATCGCCGAGCTCCATCGGGCGGTGCCCGAATTCGGCTGCTGGTCCGTCGATGACTTCGCGGATCGGCATCGCGAGACGCTCGAGGTGATGCACCTCGAGGTCCTCGCCGGACGCATGTCGATTTCCGCCGCGCGCATCGAGCGCTTTCGCCGGCTGCTGGCCGCCGCGTCGGCGCCAGATCCCGGCGATCTCGCACCACAGATTGCCGGAGTCTATCGCGGGGCGTATGACATCGCCTGGCAAGCGGTGCCCGGGGCGTTGCCGCTGCTCCGGGCGTTGAAACACGCCGGCATCCAGATGGCGATCGTCACCAACAACATCGTGTCGGAGCAGCGCATGAAAATCCATCGCTGCGGCTTCACGGCGTACGTCGATGAGCTGGTGACCTCCGAGGAAGTGGGCGTCCAGAAGCCTGGTGCGGCAATCTTTCAGACCGCCCTGGAACGGCTCGGGGTGTCGCCAGGAGAAGCGGTGATGCTCGGCGACGCGTGGGCCACCGACATCGAAGGCGCGCGCGGCGCCGGCGTTCGCGCCGTCTGGCTGAATCGGCTGGGAACGCCGTCGCGCGATCCGGCAGTGCCGGAGCTGCGGAGCCTGGAGCCGGTAGAAGATGCGATGAGACTGATACTGGGGCAATGATGATGTGGTGACATGGTGACGTGGTGATTGAAGGGCACGCATGCCTTCACATCACCACATCACCACATCACAATTTCTATGGGTTCCCTGGCGCCGCGTGCGACCGCGTATGAAAGCCCGCGGTCTCGAGCTCGTGGCGCAGCTCCTCGAAGACGCGCAGGGTCGCCGCATCGCCGTTGTGTTTCAGCATCCGTTCCACGGAGAACATTCGAAACCGGATCGCTTCCATGTGGAAAGCGGCGACCGCGCGGCGGAGCGCCGAGGCTTCCTCGAACAGCTTGCCCCCGTCGGTGATCTCTTTGAGCATCGGGAGGAGCGTATCGAGCTTCGCGAGCGCCGGTGCGGTCCGTTCGGACATACAGATCGAAGACCCGTGATCTTACTTCATGGACTTGAATTCCATGAAGGACCCGTAGGACCTGCAGGACCTGTAGGACCTGAAGTGGCACTCTTCTTCATGACCTTCATGTCTCTTCATGACCCGCATGCGTGATTGGCTTTACGACGCGCCCGGGCCACACCGTCAAGCAGATCCCGCCGCCAATGAGGACAGTGGCGGCGACCAGTCGCGTCGTAATCGACTCGCCCAGCAGGACGGTTGCGAGCAGGGCAGTGAGGATGGGGACGGCGAGCTGGACGATAGCGGCGCGCCACGCCGCGAGCGCCGGCAGCACGGTGTACCAGATCGTGTAGCCGATGCCCGACGCGACCGACCCTGATGCGGCGGCCAGCACGAGGCCGCTGAGTGTGGCGTGCCGCTGCTGGAGCGTGAACACGAAGACCGGCGCGGCGAGAAGCGTCGCTCGCAGAAAATTCCCGGCCGTCGCGGCCAGCGGATCGCGAGTCGCCCGCCCGGCCAGTGAATACCAGCCCCAGCAGATCCCTGCGACGATCATCAGCACGGCGCCAAGCGGTTGCGGCGCGGTGACGCCCGGGATCGTCAGGACGAGCAGCCCGCCGATTGCCAGCGCGACGCCGATCCAGTCGAGTCGTCCCGGACGTTCTCCGCGGATCAGCCCCGCGCCGATCATCGTCGCCTGCACGGCGCCGAACAGCAGCAGCGCGCCAATCGCGGCGCCGATGAGCGTGTAGGAGAAGGTGAAGGCGACGGCGTATCCGGCCAGCGCCAGAGCTGGAAGCCACGATCCGCCAGCGCGCGCCGGCGCACGTCTCGCGCGCACGAGGACCGCCAGCGTGATCGTGCCCGTGAGGAGCCGAATGAGCGTGAACAGCGCCCAATCGATCTGTCCGGCACCGAGCGCGCCACGCGTGAGCAGGGAATTCGACGCGAAGCAGAGAAGCGTCGCGGCCGTGAGGAGGACGATCCGCACCGGCGAGATGATACTGGCGATCAGGCCGCGGAAAACGCGGCCTGAACTTCGAACTTCGAAGTCGGAACTTCGAACTACGAAACCGGCGGCCTAACGGCCGACGTGCATGCGTTCGAGGCGTCGCGTCGCCAGCCGCGCCATCAGGGAGCACAGGAGGACGATCGTGACCAGCACGAGCGCGCCGGCCCACGCCTGGCGATGCAAATCTTCATACGGACCGGTCGCATACGTGTACACCTGTACCGTCAGGGACGAGATCGGCTCCGTGAGGGATGTGGACCAGTAGCGGTTGTTGAAAGCCGTGAAGATGAGCGGCGCCGTCTCGCCCGCGATTCTCGCCAGCGCGAGGACGACGCCGGTGATGATGCCGGGCAATGCGGCCGGCAGCACGACGCTGAACACCGCGCGGCCGTGCGTCGCGCCGAGCGCCAGCGCACCTTCCCTCAGCGACATCGGCACGAGGCGGAGCAGTTCTTCCGTCGTTCGCGTGACGAGCGGGATCATCATTATTCCCAGCGCGACCCCGCCGGCAAGCGCGCTGAAGTGCTTGAATGGCACGACCACGAGCGCATACGCGAACAACCCGATCACGATCGACGGCACGCCGTTGAGCGTGTCGGCGGCGAATCTCGCGGCAGAGGCCAGCCGGGTGCCGCCCGATTCGACGATGTAGACGCCGGTCAGGATGCCGATCGGCACGGCAAATACCGCCCCGAGCCCGATCAGCATCAACGAGCCGACGATCGAATTGGCCATCCCTCCGCCGGGCTCGCCGACCGGTTTCGGCGTCTGGGTGAAGAAGTTGAGATCGAGCGCGCTGACGCCCTGACTGACAACGAAGAAGAAGATCAGCGCGACCGGGACGAGGGCGATGAGCACCGACAGCAGGCAGAGGCCAGACATCACGTTCGAGACGACCCGCCGGCGCATGTCCCGGAAGGTCATCCCGCCGACTCCTCAGCCGGGATGACCGCAGTGGGGACACGGCGGGGCCGGCGCTCGCGCGTCATGCTGTAGATCAGCAGCCGGGACGCGATGTTGACGACGAGCGTGATGATGAAGAGCACGAGGCCGACTTCGATCAGCGCCGCGAGGTGCAGGCTGTCGGCGGCCTCCGCGAACTCGTTGGCGATGACCGCCGCCATCGTGTACTGCGGCGCGAAGAGCGACCACATCGCCTGGGGCGAGTTACCGATCACCATGATCACCGCCATCGTCTCGCCGAGCGCGCGGCCGAAGCCGAGCATGATCGCACCCATGATGCCGGTCCGCGCGTAGTGGACCGCGACCTTCGTCGCCTCCCAGCGCGTCGCCCCGAGCGCGTACGCGCCTTCGCGCTGCGAGGCGGGTACCGCTTTCAGCACTTCGCGGGCGAGTGACGAGGTGAACGGGACGATCATGATCGCGAGGACGATAGCGGCGGAAAGCAGGTTGACGCCGACGGGCGGGCCGCTGAACAGCGGCCAGGCGCGGATCCAGTCCGGTAGCCACATTTGAAACGATCGCACGACAGGCACCAACACGAAGATGCCCCACAGGCCATAGACGATGGAAGGAATCGAGGCCAGGAGCTCCGTCAGGAACACCAGCGGTGACCGGAGCCAGTGCGGGCAAAGCTCGGCGAGGAAGATCGCAATGCCGAGCGCGACCGGCGTCGCGATGATCAGCGCGAGGATGGACGAGTACAGCGTGCCCCAGATGAATGGAAACGCGCCGAACTGTCCCGCGACCGGATCCCAGGTTGACGTCTGCCAGAACCACGGCCCGAACGCGCGAATAGACGGGAGGGCGTCGGTGGTCAGGGCGACGGCAATCGCCCCCACTAAGAGGATGAGGAGGACGGCAAACGTGGCCGTCCCCCCGCGGAAGAGCAGATCGCCGCCGGTGATACGCGGGCGCTTCGTCAACGGCGCGCCCTACTGCACCTTGATCTTCTTCAGTGCCTCGAGCTCCAGCTTGACGACGTTGTCGGGCAGCGGAGCGTAGGAGAGATCGGCCGCCATCTTCTGAGCCTCGGGTCCCAGCGCCCATCGCATGAACTCGACCATCGCCTTGGCGCGAGCCTTGTCACTGGGCGATTCGTAGAACAGCATCCACGTAAAGGAACAGATCGGATACGCGTCCTTGCCCGGAGGATTGGTGATCGACACGCGGAAGTCCGCCGGCATCTTCGCCGCGGCCGCGGCGGCCGCCGCCGTCGTGGACGGCACGCTGGCCTTCACGAAATTGCCGTCCATGTTCTGCACCGGCCCGGTCGGGATCTTGTTCTGGATCGCGTAGACCAACTCGACGTAGCCGATCGCGCCCGGCGTCTGCTTGACGAGCGCCGCGACGCCGTCGTTGCGGCTGCCGCCGATGCCGACGGGCCAGTTGACCGTGGTCGCGACGCCGACCTTTTTCAGCCATTCCGGCGAGACTTTGGCCAGGAAATCCACCCAGACGTACGTCGTGCCGCTGCCGTCGGAGCGCCGGACGGGCGTGATGTCCTGATTCGGAAGGTTCACGCCGGCGTTGACCTTGGCGATCGCCGGATCGTTCCACTTCGTGACCTTCCCGAGGTAGATATCGGCCAGGACCGGGCCGGTGAACTTCAACTCTCCCGTCACGCCGGGAACGTTGTAGATCGGTGTGACCGCACCGAGCACCGTCGGCAGGTGGAGGATGCGTCCGGGCGCGCCGGCCAGTTGATCGTTCGTCATCGGCCCGTCGGTGCCGCCGAAGAACACGGTCTGGGCCGTGATCTGGCGGATGCCGGCGCCCGAGCCGACTGGCTGATAGTTGATCGCGATGTCGGGATGCAGCTTGTTGTACTCGGCAAACCACTTCTGATAGATCGGCTCGGGGAAGGTCGCGCCCGCGCCGTTGATTTGAATTCTCTGCGCGGCGACGCCGGCGCCGAGCGCGATCACGCACGCTCCGGCAAGTGCCGCCCGCCAACCGCGCATAGTGAAGAGAGTCATCGCGTCGCTCCTTTTGTCAGGCCGTCCTTGCTGCTCTAGGGCGGTTCTTCAGGACCGCCGTCACGCCGGGGCTGAAGCCCCGGCCTACAGCCCAGGCTAAAAACTGATGAGCCCGTGCACGAAGATCCGCTGCTGTTTTGGCGGTGGAGTCGCATAGTCAGCGAACGTCACCTGCTCGAAGTCGAGCATCAACGCGGCGGTTGCGTTCCCGCCTGGATGCGGGAACCAGTACGCGGCGCCGACAATCAGCCGATTCTGGCGAGCGTCGAGGGTCGTGTCGCCACGGAACGAGTCATAGCGCACCAGCGCCTCCGGACCG